>JBKJXJ010000362.1:0-2652 GCA_046716125.1 Candidatus Eiseniibacteriota bacterium | reverse complement strand
GGATAGCCCCCCATCACCAGGAGCTCGAGGGCGTTATCGAAGGACGCCGAGTCCGACTGCCCGGGGTAGATCAGCGGCCAGATCTTGTCCAGGTCGTCACCGAGGAGCTTCGAGTGGATCGTGGCCTGGCGCGACTTGATCCAGTTGAGGTTGCCCTGCAGCGTGTTGATCTCGCCGTTGTGGGCGATGAAGCGGAAGGGGTGCGCCAGGTCCCAGGTGGGGAACGTATTGGTGGAGAAGCGCTGGTGGGCGAGGCACAGGGCCGAGGCGAAGCGCTTGTCGGTGAGGTCGCGGTAGAACGGGCCCACCTGCTCGGCGAGCAACATTCCCTTGTAGACGATGGCGCGATGCGAGAACGAAGGCACGTAGAACTCGCCGGCGTTCGAGAGTCCCAGCGCGCGGATCGCGTGGCCCAGCCCCTTGCGGATGATGTAGAGCTTGCGCTCGAAGGCGTCGCGGTCGAGGCTGCCGCGCCCGGCGCCCACGAACACCTGGCGTATCACGGGCATGGTGGCGCGCGCGGTCGGACCGAGGGTGGAGTCGTCGACCGGAACGTCGCGCCAGCCGAGCATCTGCTGGCCCTCGTTGGCGATGGCGCGCTCGATCTCGCGCACGCAGGCGGCGCGCGCCGCGGGGTCGCGTGGCAGGAACACCATGCCCACGCCGTACGCCCCGGCCTTCGGCAGCCTCGCGCCCGCCCTGGCCATTTCCTCTCGGAAGAACGTGTCGGGAATCTGCACGAGAAGCCCCGCTCCGTCGCCGTGCAGGGGGGCGGCGCCCGTGGCGCCGCGGTGGCGCAGGTTGTTCAGGATCGTGAGGCCCTTCTCGACGATGTCGTGCGACTTGCGTCCCTTGATATGGGCGACGAAGCCCACACCGCAGGCATCGTGCTCGTGGCGCGGATCGTAGAGTCCCTGCCGGGGCGGCAGGCCGTGCTTCGTTTCCATGTCGGGACACCTCACAACGCAATGGTAGCCGCGTTCACCCATCGGGCTGGGGAACGGGGTCGGTGAAGCGAGCGGCTTGTGGCTCGGACCGCGATTCGGCGGTGCCGGCGCGGCTTTTGGCCGAGGCGGAGGTGCTCGAGGACGGGCTTTCGGACGATCGTAGCGCACGAATTGATGCACTGCAATATAATCGCCGCGCGGCGCCGCCCGATTCTCCACTCCGCTTGGCCGGTGGATGCCAGTAGAATCAAGGGCATGCCGCGCCCGCTCGAAGAACGGCGCGAGACAACGAATCCAGGGAGCCGCGTGACCTCTTTCGCCTTCACCCGCTCGGGCATCCTCGCCCGTGTCGCCCTCGTCCTCGCCCCCCTCGCCCTGGCCGCCTGCGGCAGCGGCGCGGTCTCGGGTCCCACGAACAACCCCAACTCCGGCCCGATCACGCTCTCGCCTTCGAGCGCGACGCTGTACTCGTCGCTGCCGACCGAGTTCCTGGTGACCGGGGGGACGGGAAGCTACTTCATCACGTCGAGCGACCAGTCCGTGATCCCCGCGGTCGGCGTGCTCGAGGGCAACGTGTTCTCCATCGTCCCGGGGCAGGTGGTCGCGGATACCACGGTCACGCTCACCGTGCGCGACACCGGCTCGACCACGCCGGTCACCGCGGCGCTCCTGGTGAAGCCTCGCACCGTGAGCAACGTGATCACGGTGACGCCCAGCGCCAGCCAATCCGCCGCGTGCGGGACCTCGATCTGCGCCGGCGGGGACGCCGAGGTTGCGGCCACGCTCTCGTTGGGCGGCGTTCCGCTGCGCAACCACGAGGTGCGCTTCCAGGTCGTCTCGGGCGATTTCCGCATCATCAGCTCGGCGGCCGGCCTTCCGGAGACGCTGAGCCTCTCGGGAACCGCGGTCACCGACGACCGCGGAACGGCGCGAATCCGCATCCGCGCGCTCGCCGACGCGACGGCGCAGACCGGGCTGATCCAGATCACCGACGTCACCTCCGGCGCCTTCACGCGTTCGGGGATCAGCATCGCGCCCTCGAGCAACGCGCCTCTCAATGCCCAGCCGAGCCGGATCACCTTCGAGGGCCGCGACCGGAGCACTTGCGCCAGCGGGATCCAGGCCGACGTGATCGTGTTCGGGGGAAGGCCGCCCTACCAGATCAGCCAGCCGGGCAACTTCGCTATCAACACCCCGCAGGTTTCCTTCAGCGGCGGGCGCTTCACGGTCACCGCTACCGGCAACTGCACCGCCGGGTCGACCATCGCCATCGTCGACAACAACGGCTCCACCGTGAACGTAACCGTCGTCAGCAACGTGGCCAGCTCAACCGTCGAGCCGCCGGAGATGGTCGTTTCGCCGACCACCGTCACTCTGGACAGCTGCACGTCCAGTGCGAACGTCGCCGTCGCCGGGGGCTTGGGCCGCAATGCCTACTTCACGGCCTCGGGTAGCAACCTCGTCGACGCCCAGGTCACCGGTTTTTCCAGCACCGGCGCTGCCACGGTCACGATCCGCCGCAATAACGGCGCCGGGCCCGTGACCTCGCCGGTCACGGTGGGAATCTCGGACGGCCGGTCGGTGAAGGAAGTCACCGTCAATTTGGTAGGGGCCGCTGCCGGCACCTGTCCGTAAGGGGGAATTTGCTGCAGTGCACAACGATTTGGCCGAGGGGCGGAGGGGGGCGGCTGGAACGATGTACTTG
>JBKJXJ010000361.1:0-6520 GCA_046716125.1 Candidatus Eiseniibacteriota bacterium | reverse complement strand
ACATCGCTCAGTGTCTCGTGGGCTCGGAGATGTGTATAAGACTCAGGTGGATGATGAGCTGGCCGCATTCCGGGATCGCGCCACGTGTCGGAGCGCGACGAGGTGCGGGTGCGCGACGCCGGGGCGTACGCGACGCGGCGGCGCGTGTGGTGGCGGCGGCGCGGCATCGAGCTGGTGCGCGCGAGGGGTGAGCTGGCGAAAGTGGTGGAGCCTGAAGCGGGCTGGCCCGCGCTGCGGGCGCGACGGCGGCGGTGGGCGGGGCTGTTGCGCCTGGTGTTCCGGGTCGACGTCGAGGTGTGTCCGCGCTGCGGAGGCGAGGCGCGCATCATCGGGTTCGTGACCGAGCCGCAGGTGATCCGGCGGATCCTCGCGCATCTCGAGCGGCGCGGCGTGGACGCCCGGGCCGGACCGTGGGCGGGAGCGCGGCGGCCCCGGGGTGACGGACGCAAGTTGCGCGGCGATGGGCAGGCGAGCGGCGAGCCTCCGAGACTGAGCGGGCGTGGGCGCGCCCCGCGCTGGGGAGCGTGCGCACCGGAAGTGCGAGGAGGCGAGTTCAGGGGGGCGGAGGCGCCGATCCCGCTCGCCGGGAGCGGGCCGAGGGCGGCCACCGGCGCCGCGCGCGGGTCAGGCGGGGGCATGCGACCCTGGGCTGGGCGCCGGGACCGGCGTAGACTGGGCTCCACGCGTAGGCAAGTTCTTATTCTTGACCGTCCGCACCAGCTCCTCGAGCAGCTCCGGGTCGAAGCCGGCGAGCACCCGGATCCGCCGACGGCCGCGCAGCTCCAGCTCGAGGGGCGCCGGCCCCGCCACCGCGATCGGCCACGTCCGCTCGACTACCCGCACCGGATGGAACCGCGGCGCCGCCGACCGCTGCAGCCGATCCCGCCAGCGCAACCGGCGCTTGCTGCTCAGCCCGTGCCGGCGGGCGAACGCCGCCCCCCTCTCGCCGCTGCGGCGCCAGGCTTTCAACACCTGCTCCGCGTCGGCGGCACGCCAATACCGGCTCCCGGCCACTACCACGAGCGCTCTTCCGTTCTCTCGATCGGGTTGGGATCGCATCTCGCACCTCCTTTCGGTGCGGCGATGCTCTCAGGCTGCATCAGCTCACGCTACATGGGCTGGCCGAGCGGATACACCCCTTCTCACCGCAGGACGCTCACCTTTGCCTTGGCGCGGAACTCCCCCGCGGTGATGCGGTACGCGTAGACGCCGGGCCGCACGCGCGCACCGCCGGAGTCGCACAGGTCCCATTCCGCATGATGCGATCCGGCCGAAAAGACCCGATCCGCCAGCGTGGCGAGCCTGCGGCCGAGCAGATCGAACACCTCCAGCACTACGGGACTCTCCACCGGCAGGTCGAAGCGAATGACGACCCTGCCGGCGGCGGGATTGGGCTCAGCTGGGTGGAGATCGAAGCGCGACGGCAGCGATCGGTCAGGGCTCGGAAGCCGAGAGGACGGCGTGGCGGCCAAGGTTCCCTGTCGGCGCACGAGCAGGTACCACGAGAGCAGGCCGGGCTGGACATCGCCCGAGGTGGCATAGATCAGCTCGATGACGTCCCCGGACAGCAGCTCGAGGCTGCCGCCGTCGGCGATGAATTCGGCGTCCAGCGGTCCCAGCCGCGAATGCCGGGCATCCGCAAGCATCAAGTCCTGGCCACGATGGCGTAGGCGGGACGCTACGTGCTCTAGGGCCACCACGTCACGAATCACGACCCGGCCGCCATCGCGCAAGGAGCAAACGCCGAGCCGGCTTTCGCTCGTCCCGGGCTCGATGCGGCCCAGCACGTCACGCTGGCCGCCGGACATTTGCTCGACCAGAACGGCCGGCGCACCGGAGTCCAGACCGTCGGCCTCACTGGCGTAGCGAACCGTGACGCGCCAAGTGCCGTTGCCCTCGGAGCGGGTTTCGACCATGAGCGGAGCGGAAACCATCCCCGGGGATGAGACACTGTTCGGTTCGAGGCCCGCCGGTGAGGCGAGCCATGCATCAGGGGCGCCCGTCGAGCTCGCAGGTGTGGACTGGCCGGTTCCCTCCTCATTCGCACGTCGTGCGGAGAAGCCCCCGCCCCCGCCGCAGCCCATGCCAATAGTCGCCTCCTGTAGGACGTTGCTCATCGCCGACCAGTTCCCGGCTCCGTCCCCGGTCTTGAACGCGAAGTAGTAGGTCGTGCAGGGCGTGAGCCCGCCTACTTCCTGGAACTCCATCCAGCCCGGGCAGAAGGGAGGCGGCAACCCCACCTTGGTGGCACTCACGAAGTTGCCGGCGGTGATGGGCTGGGTAGAACGACGGAAGTCGTATCGGGCCGCCGTGCCCACGGTGCCGTTATCCCCCTTGGCCACCCAGATGGGATACATGGAGATATCCGAGACGATTTCGATGAACATGTCGGTGTTCGCGTCCGGGGCAGTCGCGTCGCACCCGGGACAGCCAATGTTCACCCACTGGGCGACCGACGGGACGTCCGTGCCGTCCTGCGAGCCCAGGATGAACAGGAGGTAGTTGCCCGGCGGCGCCGAGTCGGGGCTCGCCGGAGCGCGCACGACGAGCTGGGCGGGATGCGAACGGCGTTCCAGGATATCGAGCCGCACGTGTCTCTGGTTCTGGTCGAAGGCATGGGTCGTGGCCGCCGGGCGGACCAGGCTGACCTTCTGGATCAGCGTCGGATTCGCGGTGCAGATCGTGAAGGTATCGCCCCAGGCGACCGTTCGTGGCCACTCGCCGATCACCGGGCGCTGAGCGGGGGTGGTGCCATCGGCCTTGAACAAATAAGGGGGGCAGAAGACGCGCGCTTTACCCTTGTGGGGGTTGTCTCCCGCACCACCAGCCGAGAGTACCCGCCCGTCGGGCAAGAGTATCGCAGTACTGTGGTAGTTGCGCACCACCTTGCGTGGTCCGCTTCCCTCGTCCACCATGTCGCACTCGAGGTCGCCCGACAGCGTCCAGACGTCGCTGGTCTCCGACCAAATCTGCGGGCAGACTTGGGCGAACGCCGGATCGCTCACCTGATCGCTGGTCTTGGTCATGCCCCCCACCGCCAGCACCTCGCCGGTCGGGAGCGCCACGAGGTTGTGGAAGTGGCGAGGCAACATTGTGCCGGAAGGCGCCCAACCGCCGGCGAGGTTGGCCGTATCCAGCCGCTTTGTGGTGCCCACAGCGTTGTCGAAGGGGGCACTGCTGGGCCTCCCGCCCGCGATCATGATCTTGTCGGTCTGATAGAGCGCGCCGGTGAGCGGCTGGAATCCGGCGTCGCCGCTGCTGCCGCTGCCGCCAACATTCAGCCAGCCTCCCGGCGACACCCCGGAGATCGGGACGTCGAGGTATCGGGCTTGCGGCGCCGGCCCGACCGTCACTACCCGGCCGCCCCCGCCGGGGAGACTGGTCCCCGGCACCAGAAACTGCACCGGGTAGTAGTCCTGCAGCCAGGCCGCGGCCGGGGCGGGCGTCCAGGTGTTGGTTCCCGGCGCGTAGATCTCCGGCACGCGGGCCATCACGAAGAGGTAGGCATCGAGGTTGGCGGTATGCTGAGAGAGCCGGAACGGCACCTGTTCCCACTGCCCCCACTGGACGGTGCCGAAGGGCTCGATCATGTAGACATAGTTGTCCACCGGGCCGCCTCCGGCCGGCTCGCCCCCGTAGAGGAACATGCGCCCGCCGTTGGCCGCGTCGTCGTACACGGCCGCGTGCCCGGCCCGCGCGCCGGGCGAGGGGCTCACGTGAGTGCGGCTCCAGGCGGGCTGCGGCGAAGCGCCGAGGTTCAGGGTCCAGAGCGTGTCGGAGGGCACACCGGTTGAGAGATGGCCGCCATAGACCAGGAGTGAGCCCGAAGCCGTCGGGCTGGTCGGATCGCGCACCATGGTGTGATCGCGGCGCGGAAGCGGCCGCTGGCTGCCCGTTCCCGAGGCCACTTGCAGCTCGTTCCAGGTGCTCGTCGCGATGTTGAAGGCCCAGGCGCGGCTGTCGCTGGGAGCTTGGTTCAACTGCTCGGACCCGCCGAAGACGATCATGCGGTTGCCGGCAGGGTCGTGGACGGCGGCGTGGCCGTAGCGGGCGGTGGGGCCGCTGGCAATGATCTCTTGCCAACGCCATGCGCCGAAACCGTCCTTGAACAGGCGCCACATCTCGTTCGTTGGTGACTCGCCCTGGCCCGGCGGATTCTTCAGCCCGCCGAACACCAGCATCTCGGTGCTGGAGATGGCGACTGCTGAATGCTCGCGGCGTGGCGTGGGGTTCTGCGTGCTGGCCACGGCGAGCCTGTCCCATATGTAGGTGTAGTCCGCGGCCAGCGTCGCGCCGTACTGCCGCTTGAGGAGCCACACCACCGCCCCGTCGTCGATGATGTTGCCGCCGCCGTCGCGGCCGCCGAAGAAGGCCTGACCGAAGGGTTCGGTGAGGAACGCGGTCGCATGCCCCTCGCGGGCCAGGGGGCGATTCGGCGGTGGCCCTCCGGCCGGATCTGGCGTCAGCGGGTCCTCCCAATACCCCCCGGTCGCCGGTTCGCCGTGAACCTGGGTCCGGCCGAAGCGATGCAACAGGTCCCCGGTGCCGCCCGCCGGGGGCTGATCGTCGCGCCACCCGCCGAAGTACCATGTCTGCTCACCCTTGTTGCCGCTGCAGGCCAGGGCCCTCGAGTCCCGAAGCGTCGTAATCGACGGGTACCATCGCGGCCAGCGCGGCGGGTTGAGGGCAGTGAATGTTCCCGCTCCGGGGCCCACCGTGTACCTGCGCGCGTCGCGCAGTCCCCAATCCACAGGGAGACTTGCGCCACCCACCGTGAGGAGTTGGTAACCCTCGGCACCCGAGAGCTGGGTGTGGCCGCTACAGAAGATGTTCGTCCCCGGACTGAAGCCGGGCACCTCCGTGACGCCGCTCAAGGGGGAGCCGCTGCAGTCTCCGTTGGCGGAGTTCCAGCCGTAGACGCGGCCATTGTCCCAGCTGGACCACGTGAGGATACGACTATGCTCGGTGCCATGTCCGGGCACGAGCACCATGTGGACTCCGTAGGGCAGCGTGCCGAGCGTCGGCGTCCAGCGGCCGCGCGCGGCGGCTGCCGGGGACGGCGAGACGACCGTGGTACCGAGCAGAACCACGGCGAGAGCATGGCCGGCGGCGAAGCGGTTACGGTGGTGCGGGCGTAGCGCGAGCATGGCGGCCTCCTCAACGCATACAAGTGGGCCCCTCCCGTGCGCGGTGGGTGCGCACCGGGACCTCGGGAGTCGGTTCGGCGGGAACGGACGCTGGACCGCGGGGCCCGCGCCTGTCAAGCTTGTTCTGCGGCTCGATCGAATGGGCGCCGTTTGCGGATGAACGGAGCGGGCCCGCCGCCCTCGAGCCGGTCGGGAGCCCATGAAGCTCAAGTCCAGCCTCCTCGGCATCGCCGCAATACCCGTCGGGTTGCTCAGTGCGCCCCCTCCCGCCGCCAGCGACTGGCCGGCGGAGGGTGTGCTGCTGTGTCAAAGTTGCGCTCCTGGCGGCATGCTCGTCGTCCCTGACGGATTGGGCGGAGCATTCGTTGCGTGGGGGGATGTTCGGGGAAGCAGCAGTGACATCTACCTACAGCGAGTTACCGGCACGGGGGAGATCGCTCCGGGCTGGGGCGCTGAAGGGGTGCCGGTGTGCACCGACCCGACCCCGCAGCTGCTGACCTCCGCCACCGCGGACGGCCAGGGCGGCGTGCTGGTCACGTGGTACGACGGCCGCAACGTCTTCTCCGGGACGACGGGTGTCGACATCTACGCTCAGCGCTTGTTGGCAGACGGCAGCCTCGCCCCGGGGTGGGCGGTGAACGGCGTACCGGTGACACGGGCGCCGGGCACGCAGGTGTTTTCGGTCGTAGCGGCCGATGGCCAGGGAGGGGCGTACTTCTCGTGGCAGGACGACGCTACGGAGGACGTCTTTGTCCAGCACCTGGAGGCAGACGGCGAAGTGGCAGCTGGCTGGCCGGTCGACGGGCTGCCCGTGTGTACGTTGCCGGGGCTCCAGGGGTACCCGGAGGTGATTGGAGACGGATTGGGCGGGGTGATTGTCATCTGGGGCGATCTGAGGGACGGGCGGCTCGCAGCCTACGGGCAACGTGTCTTGGCGGATGGCAGCATCGCGGCAGGCTGGCCACAAGATGGGGCGCCGATCGTGCTGGACCGAGCGATGCGCTGGCTCCTCGCAGACGGCTCAGGTGGGGGCTACCTCTCCTGCGCGACGTTGGGCCAGGTCCAGGACTCGGGCTACTACCTGCAGCGCTTCACCGGGGCCGGCACGATCGCCCCCGGGTGGCCGGAGGGCGGGGCGCTGGTGGCGAGCCCGGCGGAGTTCTCACGGGCCGGGATCCGCATGGTGGCGGACGGGGCGGGCGGGGTGCTGCTCGCCTGGTACGACTACCGCGACACCTTCGACGATGAGATCTTCCTGCAGCGGGTGCGAGGGGACGGCACGCTTCATCCCGGCTGGCCGGTGGACGGGCTGCGGGTCACGGACAACACCACCTTTGACAACGAACAGGATCTGGCGGCAGACGGCCTGGGGG
>JBKJXJ010000360.1:0-13565 GCA_046716125.1 Candidatus Eiseniibacteriota bacterium | reverse complement strand
ATGTCGCTTTGGGAGGCCCGACCGGGTGGCTTGCGCAAGTCGTACACACAGCCCGATGGACTCAGCGCTCCTGGGCCAGCACCAGATTGAGCAGCTTGTTCGGGACGAAGATGACCTTGCGGATCTCGCCGCCATCCACGTAGCGTCGAACCCGCTCGTCCTCGATCGCGGCCTTGTGGGCGTCGGCCTGCGCCACATCGCGCGGCATCTCCAGAGTCGCCCGCAGCTTGCCGTTGATCTGGACGGCGATGGTGACGCTTCCCTCCAGCGCCCGGGCCGGGTCCCAGACCGGCCAGGGCGCGTAGGCCAGGCTCTCGGCGTGGCCCAGCCTGCGCCACAGCTCCTCACCCAGGTGCGGGGCGAAGGGCGAGAGCAGCAGAACCAGCGGCTCGACCACCGACCGCGGGCGGCGCGCCAGCGGCGTCAGCTCGTTCACCAGCACCATGAGCTGGGCGATCGCGGTGTTGAAGCGCAGGCCGTCGAGATCTTCGGTGACCTTGCGGATGGTCTGGTGGAGCAGCCGCTCGACCTCGGGCCCCGGGGCCTCGCCGGTCAGGGCATGGCTCAGCGCCTCATCGTCCTCGATGACCAGCCGCCACACGCGATCCAGGAACCGGGTGATGCCCTCGACGCCGCGCGTATTCCATGGCTTCATCGCTTCGAGCGGCCCCATGAACATCTCGTACATCCGCACGGCGTCGGCCCCGAAGCGGTCGATCATCTCGTCGGGGTTGACGACGTTCCCGACCGACTTGGCCATCTTGGAGCCATCCTCCCCCAGCACCGTGCCCTGGTGGATCAGCTTCATGAACGGCTCGGGCGTGCTGACCACGCCGATGTCGAACAGCACCTTGTGCCAGAACCGGGCGTACAGCAGGTGAAGCACGCTGTGCTCGGCGCCTCCGATGTAGAGGTCCACCGGCATCCAGTAGCGCTCCTTCACCGGGTCCACCGGGCGGTCCGGATTCTTAGGGTCGAGGAAGCGCAGGTAATACCAGCACGAGCCCGCCCACTGCGGCATGGTGTTGGTCTCGCGCCGGGCGGGCTTGCCCGTCCCGGGTGCAGTGGTCTCGACCCAGTCGGTGAGCTGGGCGAGCGGGCCCTCGGGCTTGTCGCCGGTGCCCTGGGGATTGAACTCCTCGGTCTCGGGCAGCCGGACCGGAAGCTGCTCCTCGGGGATCGCCACCGGCTCGCCCTCCGCCCAGACGATCGGGAACGGCTCGCCCCAGTAGCGCTGCCTCGAGAACAGCCAGTCGCGCAGCTTGTAGTTGACCGCCCGGCGCCCCTTCCCCGCCGCCTCGAGCCACGCGGTGATCTTCGCGATCGCGGTCTCGGCGGCGAGGCCGTCGATCGAGAACGTTCCGTCGTGCGTGGCGGAGTTCACGGCCACGCCGCGCTCGAGATCCACGTACGCCTCGTGCTCGACGTCGCCGCCCGAGACGACCTCACGGATCGGCAGCTGGAACGCCCGCGCGAACTCCCAGTCGCGCTGATCGTGCCCGGGCACCGCCATGATCGCCCCGGTGCCGGAGGTGATGAGCACGTAGTCGGCGATCCAGACCGGCAGGCGTTCGCCGTTGACCGGGTTCACGGCATGGCCGCCGGTGAACACCCCGCTCTTCTCCTTGGCCAGCTCCTGGCGCTGGAGATCGCTCTTGTGGGCGGCCGCCTCGCGGTAGGCGGCGACGGCCGCCCGCTGCGCATCGGTCGTGAGCAGGTCCACCAACGGATGCTCGGGCGCGAGCACCATGTAGGTGGCGCCGAACAGCGTGTCGGGTCGCGTCGTGAAGATCCTCAGCGTCCCCTTCGCCCCTTCGAGCGGGAAATCCACCTCGGCCCCGACCGAGCGTCCGATCCAGTTCTTCTGCATCTCCCGCGTGCTGGCCGGCCAATCCAGAAGCTTCAGGTCGTCGAGCAGCCGGTCGGCGTAGGCCGTGATCTTGAGCACCCACTGGCGCATCGGCCGGCGAACGACGTCGAAGCCGCCCACCTCGCTCTTGCCGTCCACGATCTCCTCGTTCGCGAGCACCGTCCCCAGGGCCGGACACCAGTTGACCGGCACCTCGGCGACGTAGGCGAGCCCGCGCTTGAACAACTGGAGGAAGATCCACTGCGTCCAGCGATAGTAGTCGGCGTCGGTGGTGTTGACCTCGCGCGACCAGTCGTAGGAGAGCCCCGCACGCTTCATCTGGCTGCGGAAGGTGGCGATGTTCCGGGCGGTCGTGATCGACGGATGGATGCCGGTCTTGACCGCGTACTGCTCGGCCGGCAGGCCGAAGGCGTCCCAGCCCATGGGATGAAGGACGTTGAACCCGCGCATGCGCTTGAAGCGCGAGACGACGTCGGACGCCGTGTACCCCTCGAGGTGGCCGACGTGCAGGCCCGAGCCGGAGGGATAGGGGAACATGTCGAGGCAGTAGAACTTGGGACGGTCGGGCCGCTCCGTGGTTTGGAACGTGCCGCGCTCCTCCCAGTACTGCTGCCACCGGGGCTCGATCTTGGCGAAGGGATAGCGGCTCATGGGGCGGGGAGATTAGCGGGATGGCGGTCGCCTGTCACGCGATAGGCCGCGCGGCGCTCGGTGGGCCTGTGCGGATTGCCAAGCCCGGGTCGGGTCCGTAATCTGATTGCGTTTCGTGCTTTTCGTCTTCGGCGCCCACTCCGCCGTCCCGTCTCCCCGCCCGCCTTCGCCCTGCCCGACCCCGGTCTCGAAAGGACGTGAGCCTTGATCCTGGTGACCGGGGCGGCGGGACTTCTTGGGCGCGAGGTCGTCCGTCTGCTGGCCGGACGCGGTGCTGCGGTGCGCGCGCTGGACGTCGTTCCCATCCCGGACGCCGCGCTCCCGGGGGTCGAGCACCGGATCGGCGACCTCCTGAACGCCGAAGTCTGCCGACATGCGGTGAATGGCGTGCGGGCGATCGTCCACGCGGCGGCGGTCCAGTTCCACTCCCCCGGGCGTCCACGCTTCGGGATCGAGCATTTCTTCAGGCGGAACGTCGAGATGACGAGGCGGTTGTTGGACGCCTCGGTGGAGGCCGGTGTCGAGCGCTTCGTATTCGTCTCGAGCGACATGGTGTACGGACCGCCGCGACAGCTCCCGCTGCGCGAGGACGCCCCCACGCGCCCGGTCGGGCCTTACGGCCGCAGCAAGGTCGCCTGCGAGGGGCAATGTCGCGCGGCGCACGGCGGGATCGCGCAGGTGACGATCGTGAGACCGTGCGTCATCGTCGGTCCTGGCCGGCTCGGCCTGCTTCAGAGGCTGTTCGACCGGGTCCGCACCCACCGCGAGATCCCGGTGCTCGGGGACGGGCGCAACCGGCACCATCTCGTCGCGGTGAGCGACGTGGCCGAGGCGTGCCGGCTCGCGCTCGAGCACGATGGCGGCGGGACCTACAACGTCGGGTCCAACGATCCCTCGAACGTGAACGCCCTGCTGACCGATCTGTGCCGCCGCGTCGGCTCGCGGTCACGGATCCTGACCCTGCCTGCGGGACTCGGCCGGATGGGATTGCGGATGCTCTGGAGCGTGCGGCTCTCGCCGCTCAACCCCGAACAGTTCCTCATCGCCCCGCTCGACTACGTGCTCGACACCTCGGCCGCCCGCACCGGGCTTGGCTTCGTGGCGCGCCACCACGACACCGACAGTCTGTTCGCCGCCTATCAGTGGTACGTGGGCCTGCGCGGGGACTGACGTCCGCCGGCGCCTTAGCGCCGTGGGGCCCCCGTCTCCTGAAACATCTACGGCAACACCAACGCGTCCCAGTCCTCGGCCATCGCGCGCTGGAACGCGTCGGGATCGCCCGACCGCGCGAGCAGCTTCGCGTAGCGCGGATCCCCAGGGGCGAGCGCCGCCGCCCGCTCGAGCGCCTGGCGGGCCGCGCCCTCGCGCCCGAGCCCCGAGAGGACGATCCCGGCGCATGCCCGGTGCTGGGCTCGCCCGGGCTCGATCGCGGCCAGCTTCTCCAGATGCGGCAGCGCCTCCTCCAGTCGGCCGCCCAGGACCAGGGCATCCACCAGCGAGAGGCGGTAGTTCGGCTTGTCCGGCCGCACCCGCACCGCGATCTCGAAGTGGGCGATGGCGTCCGCGTACCGGGCTTCGTCCATCGCGTAGAGCCCGAGCTGGTGATGGGCCAGGTTGTTCCCCGGGTAGGCCGTCACCGCGCGCTCGAACCACTCGCGGGCGAGCGCCCTCTGACCGTGGGTCAGATACCAGTAGCCGACCACCATCTCGGTGCGACCTTTGGAGGCCGGCAGGCTCTTGTAGCGCTCGAGTGAGCGCGACTCCGACGTGTTGAGGGCGATCCACGCGCCGCTGTGGAAGACCGAGACTAAGACGCCCACCGCCAGCAGCCGGCGCAGGGTGCCGGGGGCGAGTGGTGCCGAAGCCATGCAGTACACGGCGGCCGCGGTGAACGCCAGCGCGAACGGCGCGAACAGGTCCCAGTCCCTCGGGATCCCCTGGATCGAGTCCCCGTAGATCCAGGCCGCCCCGAAGGCCGGGAGTGCCGCGAGGAGGAGAAAGCCCAGCCGCGAATCCTTGAGTGGCGGGCTCGCGAGACGGTAAGCGGCAGCCGGTGCGAGGAAGAACCCGGCGAACGGGCCGATCAGGAGCTGTACCGAGATAAACTCGCGCAAGTGAGGCCAGGAGAAGAGCACGCCGGCCGAGCGGTCGGTGGCCTCGCCCCGCACGACGAGGTCCCACATGTATCGGAAGCCCTCGCGGGCGCTGAAGCCACCGAGGGCGGCGAGCGAGAGCTGGAGCCCGAGGAAGACAAGCGCGCTGAGGATGAGATCGCGGACCACGGCGGAGCGCCGCTCCGGACGCAGGAGCCCCTGGAGTCCGAGGACGGCGAACGAGGGCAGGAAGACGATCCCCGACATGTTGAACCCGATCCCCGCCGCAAGCGCGAGCGACGCCATGACCAACGAGGCCCGGCCGGCGAGGTAACTCATCCCGGCCCAGAGGTAGAGCGCGATCGCGAGCGCGAACCAGGTGTAGTTCTCGACGTAGCCGAAGGCGAGCTGGATGTACCCCTGGGTCAGCAGCAATCCGGCCGCGAGCGCGATGGCCAGCGAGTCGCGCGGGCGGGCCTCCCCCGGGGCGGCCCGCTCCGGCGGGATCAGGTGGCGGGCGAGCAGCCATGCCACCGGGACCAGCGCCGCTCCGGCGATCACGCTGTCGAGTGCCACCGTGTCGCGCGCCACGTCCTGCAGGCTGCGTCCGGTGGACTCGAACAGCCCGCGCGTCCATTCGTAGACATGATGGTGAAGCAGCAGCGAGAGCGGCTGGCGTGGATGGGTGCGCTCGCCCAGCGGGAGATTGAAGCTGAGCGGGCCCGAATCACCGAGCAGGACGTGCCGGATGCGAAGCCACCAGAAGAGCGCCGCCGCGAGCACGACGATCCCGGTCCAGACCGCGGCGACGGCGATGGTCGAGCGCCGGGCCGCGGGCGCTCCGCCTTCGAGCCGCGATCGCCACGTTACGACGAGCAGCGAGAGGGACGCAGCCAGCGCGACAGGCAGCGCCCACGGTGGCAGGAAGCCATAGGCGTGCGTGCCCCACAGGACGCCTCGGAGGACGGTGGCGCCGAGCAGGTGGGCCAGGATCGTGAGTGCGGCGAGCGAAACGGTCAGCGCTCCGTAGAAACGCGCCGGCTCAGGCAGTCGCATCACGGGCCCCCGCTCGAGCGGGCCGTGCCGGAAACCATGCGACGATAGACGCGGTAGCCGTCCTGTTCGAAGACGGGTTCGAACGGAAGCTCGACGGAACCGCGAACCATCATGCGGATCCCCACGCGGTCCGCCTCGGCCGGAGTGAGTGGCTCGTGCGAGACGATTCGCATGACCATCGGATCGCCGGCCGCCATCGCCACGCCAAACAGGGTCCAGCTCGGCGGAAGCACGACCAGGCCCACGCCGAACCGCTCGCCCAGCGCGGCGAGCGAGTCGGGCGTGGGCGCGAGCAGCGCACGGGCGACCTCGAGGATGTGGGACTGGTTCGTCGGACTCTCGAGCATGCCATCGGTGAGCGTGGCGCAGCCCGCGTAGCGGTGGATCTCATAGCCCCTCTCCCAGAGGCTCAGCACCGGCCGACCGTCCGCGTGCTCGCGCACGTAGGCCAGCGCGGCGGCCCAGCCCGGCTCGAGACGGGTCTTCGCCCGCGTGGCGCACCGCCACGCATCATGGAAGACCAACGCGAGGCAGGGGAGCAGTGCGACCAACGCGAGCACTAAGAGCAGCCGCGCGGGCCGTGCGCGTCCGCGCGCAGGATCGTTCCCGCCGCGCGCGAGCGCCGAGTGGCATCCGGTGATGGCGACGCCGACGAGGGCGGCGACCGGCGGCGCGAGCAGGAGACGGTAACGGTTGGCGAGCAAGGTGAGGAGGGCGAGTCCGAGGGTGACCCCGAGGATGAGCCCGAGCGGCTCGCTCCCTCCCACTCCCCGCTCGCGGGGGGAGCGCCTCGTGACGAGCCAGAGGAGCAGCGGGACGCCCGGGAGCCACACCCCGAGCCACGAGAACCCGTCCGAACCGAAGAGCCCGCGCAGCGGCATGGGCTGGAGCTCCCGCACGGTGAGGAGGACACTGGTCATCCCCCCCGCTCCCGGTTCGATCCCGACCCACCAGAGGGCGTGCATCCGGAGCAGCTCCCACATGGCGCCGTAGTCACCCGCCGATCCGAGGCGCGCGGCCACCGCGATCGCGACCAGCGCCGGGACGATGAGCGTCGCCGCGCGCGTGATGGCCCGGGTGGCCAGGGGCTTCAAGGCGAGGCCCTGGAGCGCGACGGCGAGCGTCAGCACACCGAGGATGGGCATCGAGAAGACCGCGCGCTGTGATCGGAGGTACTGCAAGGACGCGCAGGCGATGAGCAGCGCGAGCGCGGTGCTTCCGAACCAGAGACGGAGCGCGGGCGAAGGAGCGCGCCGGATTGCCAGCAGGGTGACCGCGACGGCCTCGAAAACCGGGATGATGAGCGGGACGCGCCATACGGCGAGTGCGGCGAGCAGGCCGACACCTGAGAGCACGGACAAGACGAGCGTCCGCCGCCGGGTCGGAGCGACGAGCGCGGACATCCCGAGGGCCAGATGCGTGGTGACGAGGAGCGCACCAAGCGCGTCGTAGCGGAGCAGGAACGCCGTGGTGTGCTCGAGGTGGGCCGGGACGGTCACGGCGACGAGCGCCGCCAGGGTCGCGCTCCATGGGCCAGCTCCCAGGGTTCGCGCGACGACCCAGACCGGCCACGCGACGAGTGCGCCGGCGAGGGCGGTGAACACGCGCAGCGACGCGTCGAGGTCGTGACCGCCGAGGAGTGCCGCCATGCGGTGCCAGAGAGCGGCGGCGTGGTAGAGGCCGACCGGCAGGAAGCGTCCGATGTCCCGGCCCAAGGGGAGGTCGCTGAGCGGATCCAGGCCCGGCAGCCGCCCGTGTTCGACCAGCCACGAGATCCACCGATGATGGCCGGCCGCGTCAAGGGTCCAGGTGTTCCCCGGCGGCGTCCAGGTCGACGCGAGCCTGAGTCCGAGTCCCAACGCCGGCACGATCACCCAACCGGCGACCCGCGCGGCCCAGCGCCGCCATCGATCCCGCATGCGACGGGACTATGGCCGAGGCGCCTGCGAGGGACAAGTACGGGTGCCAGGCGGCGGCCGCCCGGGGATGCTCAGCGAGCCGTCAGCCTGCCGCCACCGCCCGGGTCACCTGCTCGAGCACCGCCACCGCGTCGGCCCGGCCTCCCTTCCACGCGGCCTCCGAGCGGTAGATGCCGTCCATCAGGCGCGCGAGGTCGCGTGGCGCGAGCCGCCGCCGCAACGCCCCGCTCAGATCCCGGTAGCGTGCCCAGCCCCCGAGCGCTCCGCCCACCAGGTTGGCGAGCGCGAAGAGCACCGTGCCCTCCCCCACGCCTGCGACCAGCAGGCGGCCGAGCCGGCGGGCGGCGAGCGGCGAATCTCCCGCGGCGACCGCGCCCAGGTAGCCCGGCAGGTCCGCTCCGACGACCGGTCGCAGGATGGTCGCGACGTCCGCGGGCGAGAGGCGCCCCTCGGGGCCTGCCCACGCGGAGAGCTTCTCGACCTCGTCGAAGAACGTGGCGGCGTCGCCCTCGCAGGCATCCACGACCGATTCCATCGTCCCGGCGGCCAGCGTGATGCGCTCGCGTTCCATTCGCCTGCGACCCCAGCCGAGAAGCGTGGCGCGCGTGGGCGGCATCGCCACGCAGCCCACGGCGCAAGCGGCGCGCAAGGGCGCCAGCGACTTGCGTTCGTTGTCGCCTTCGGATTCGACCAGCACCATCGACGTGCCGAGCGTCGGGCGGGAGAGCCCCTCGGCCAGGGCGCCGATCTTCTTCTCGCTGCGGCCCAGGTCCTCGACCTCGAGGACGATGAGCAGCTCGCGCGCGGCGAACAACGAGCCGCCATGGAAGGCCGCGAGCAGTTCGTCCACGCCGGTCTCCGAGGCGCGGAACACCCGGGCTGCGGGCGCTTCGGGACAGGCACGCGCCCAGGCGTGCCGGATCTCGGCCAGCAGGGCGGCCTTCAGCCCCTCGTCCGGGCCCTCGAGGTAGAGCGTGGCCGGGAACTCGTCCCGGCTCAGGCCCTCGAGCAGCGACTCAGGCCCGACCGGTGCAGTCCTCCGGGCGGACCGCGCCGCGCGGGCGGGCGCGGCGCCCGAGGCGGCGCTACCAGCCTTCGACCGAGCGGGCGACGATCTCTTCGGCGAGTTTGGCGATCGCGCGCTTGCGACCATCGAGCTCCGTCCTGGCGGAATCCCCGGGGGTGTCCACCACGTAGTAGTTGGCGGTCTTGACCATGTCGGGCGCGGTCCACAGCTCCCGGTTCTTGACCAGGTCCTTGAAGGTGACCGAGACCCCGAGCGTCACCCGGTATTCCTGGGCCTGCGCGGCCTGGCTGAACCCGAAGACGGCGTTCCGGTAGGTCGTGATGCGGCCCTTGATGACGGCGTGGGCCGAACGCTCGTCCACCACCTTGAGGTGGTTGTCGGCGACGAAGCGCGCGATGACCGCGTCCGTCACGTCCTGCTCGAGCGTGTACTCAGTGGTGCCGTTCTCGAACACCGGCACCGCCACCGATTTGAGATGGGACGGCAACAGCGCGGTGCTGGTCGTGTAGGCGCACGCTCCGGCCGCCACCAGCAGCATCGCCGCGCCCCCCAGGCGCACGTGCCGATTCACCGAACGGTAAGACTAGTCCTGAGGGGTCGGCGCTCCGTCATCGGGCTGCAGTTCATAGAGCTTCATCCGGTACCGGAGCTTGTCGCGCTTGAGATTGAGCATCTCGGCCGTCTTGCTCTGGTTCCACTTGGTAGCATACGAGGCACGCAGAATCAAGGCGCGCTCCAGCTCCTCGACGATCGGCTCGAACGGGATCGGGGCGTCCGCCTGCGCCCCGCTCAGGAAGTTGTCGATGCGCTGGCCGATGGTCGCCTCGGCGTTGGGCCGGGCGCGCAATGCCAGCTTGAGGTGGTGCGGCTCGAGCACCTCCCCCTGCTCGAGCAGCACCGTGCGCTCGAACAGATTCTTGAGCTCGCGGATGTTGCCGGGCCAGGGATAGCCGGCAAGGATCTGCTCGGCCGCCGGCGAGATCTCCCTGAACGACTTCTTGAACTGCCGGGCGAAGCGGTCCATGAAGAGCCGGGAGAGCGGCATGATGTCGTCCCTGCGGTCCCGCAGCGGCGGCACCCAGAGCGGCACGACCTTGAGGCGGTAATAGAGGTCCTCGCGGAAGCCCCCCTCCCGCACCATGCGCTCCAGGTCCTGATTGGTCGCCGAGATGACCCGCAGGTCCACGGTGATGTCCTTGGTGCCACCGACGCGCTTGAAGGTGCGCCGCTCGAGCACGCGCAGCAGCTTGACCTGGAGCATCGGGCTCATCTCACCGATCTCGTCCAGGAACAGGGTGCCGTCGTTGGCCAGCTCCATGAGCCCCATCTTCTGGGCGCGGGCGTCGGTGAATGCGCCCTTCTCGTGTCCGAACAGCTCGCTCTCGAGCAGCTCGCGCGGGATCGCCGCGCAGTTGATCTCCACGAACGGCTTGCTGTGCCGGGCGCTCATCCGATGGATGAGGTTGGCGAAGTACTCCTTGCCGGTGCCGCTCTCGCCCTCGATCAGCACGCTGGTGTTGTCGCCGCGCGAGACCTGCTCGGCGATGGTGTAGGCCTCCTGCATGCTGGGGCTGAGCGAGTGGAGATAGTCCTCGTCGGCGAACGCGTGGTGGCGGAGCCGGCGCAGCTCGAGCCACAGGCGCTGGGATTCGAGGGCACGCCCGACCAGCGCCAGCAGCTCGTCGTTCTGGAACGGCTTCTTGACGAACCAGAACGCGCCGGCGCTCATCGCTTCGACCGCGGTCTCGACCTCGCCGAAGGCGGTCATAAGGATGATCGGGACCTCCGGCTGCAGGCGCTTGACCTCGCGCAGCAGCTCGAGCCCGGTGCCGTCCGGCAGCTTGAGGTCGAGCAGCATGAGGTCCGGCATGTCGTGCTCGAGCACCTGCCGCGTCTCGCGGACGGACCCGGTCGAGAGGACGGTGAAGCCGTCGTCCTCGAGCGTCTTGCTGACGAAGTGGCGGATGGAATCCTGATCATCCACCACGAGGATGGTCGCTTTGTTCATGACGTGCCTCCATGGACTTCGAGCGGCAGCTCGACACTGAAGGTCGTGCCGCGGTCGATCTCGCTGAGGACCGTCAACGCGCCGCCATGGCGCTTGACGATCTCGTGGCAAACGTAGAGTCCGAGCCCGGTCCCGCCCTTGCGGGTGGTGAAGAAGGGCTCGAACACGGTCTTGAGATGTTCGGTGCTGATGCCGCTCCCCTGGTCCGTGACCCGGGAGATCACCCCGGTGCGCGCGGTGCGGCGTCCGGGGCGTCCCGCCCCGCGGGTGCCCCGGTCGGATGACATCGCCGCCAAAGTGACGGCGATCGCGGCGCCGTCGGGCGACGCCTCGGCCGCGTTCTTGATGAGATTGATGAACACCTGCTGGAGCTGGTCGCCGTCGTGCGGCACCGGCGGCGTGACAGGCTCGACTTGGACCGTGACGGTGATGCCGCGTGCGGCCAGGTCGGGCTCGAGCGAATGGACCGCGCGATGGACGGCGTCTTCGAGCGGCGCGACCCGCCGCTGGAGCCCGCGCGGGTGCGTGATGTCGAACAGGTCCTGGACGATGCGGTCGAGCCGGCGGATCTCGCTCAGGATGAAGTCCAGGTTCTCGCGCTGCGGCGCTTCGGTGAGCGCCCGCGACAGATACTGGACCCCGGCGGCGATGCCGGTGAGGGGATTGCGGATCTCGTGCGCGACGCTGGAGGTGAAGCGGCCCAGCGCGGCCAGTCGGTCCTGGCTGCGGGCATGCTCCTCCGCGCGCCTGAGCGGCGTGAGGTCCACGAACGTGGCGATCGCCCCGTAGACCGCCCGCCGCTCGTTCCGCAGCAGCGAGGTGGTCAGGCTGACCGGGATCGGCGCGCCGTCGTTCGAGCGCAGGAGGGTCTCCTCGCGCAGGCACTCGTGGCCGTGCTCGAGCGTGGCCTTGAGCAGGGCCTCCCCTTCCTCGCCGAACAGGGCGCCGAACCCCCGGCCGCGTACCTCGGCCTCCTTGAACCCGAGCAGCTCCTCGGCGGCGTGGTTGAACGTCAGGATCTCGCCCCGCATGTTCACCGCCACCAGCGCGCTGGCCATGCTGTCGAGCACGTGCAGCCGGAATCGCTCGCTCCGGCGCAGCTCCTGGTAGAGCCGGGCGTTCTCGACCACCGGCGCCACCGAGAGGGCGATGGACTCGAGCAGCGTGACATCGGAGGTCGTGAGCGGCGGCGCATCCGCGGTGCGCGCCATGCCGATGACGCCGAGGATCGGGAGCAGCTCGCATCCCACGCACTGGCGCTGTCCCTCCTCGCGATCGATCGGCCAGTCCGCGGCCGCGGCACCCGGGGGTGGCACGAGGTTGCTGGCATCCCCGAGGACGCAGCGCCGGCCGCACAGCTCGTGGCTCTCGGCGACCGGCCCCGACTGGCTGCGCTGGAGCGGCACGCAGGCGAGCGAGCCGAGGCGGCTGAACGTCTCCTGGAGCGCATGGCCCTCGGGCAGGTCGGCGATCCGGTGGCGCCGGGTGTCGCGCAGGTGCACCGTGCGGTTGAGCCAGAGGCTCCGGGGCAGCGCTCCGTCCCCGCCGATCAGGGGCAGCTCGATGCGATGGCTGTGCTCGCGCCCGTCGCGGCCCAGGGTCCAGGTGCCAGCGAGGGCGACCCGCTCCCGGTCGATGAGGAGCAGGAAGGCGTCCTCGAAGCCGAACGCGCGATGGAGATAGCGGGTCACGGTGCGGGTGGTCTCGCCGGCGTCCAGCGAGCTCACCATGCCGCTCGCGACCTCGCGCAACGACACCAGCTGGACGTTGGTCTCGATCAGCCGGCGGTGGCTGCGTTCGAGCTCCTCGACCAGATCGGAGACCGTGCGCAACAGCGTCTCCGAGCTGTCGGGCTCGAGCGCGACCGGCACGCCCGAGGGCTCCCCGAGACCCCGCACCTCGTCCACCCGGCGCAGCAGCTCGCGCAGGGTGTTGTGCTTCTCCATGTCCATGTCTGAACGGTGTCCCGAACGCCGGCGCGGGGCTGGCCGGAGCTCGTGTTGCCGTGGATCGGGCGCGGCGCCTCCGTTGGGCGGGAGTGGTGGCGCGCGCGCCGGTGAGGTCAGTCCTGGTGCATGTCCACCACGTCGCGCAATGTCGAAGCGACGTGACGGATCTGTTCCTCCGTCAGTTCAGGGTAGATCGGCATCGCCAGGGTCTCCAGGGCAGCCGCCTCGGAGTGGGGCATGTCGCCCGCCTGGTGGCCGAGCATCGCGAAGCACTGCTGCAGGTGGAGCGGCACCGGGTAATAGACCTCGGTGCCGATGCCACGATCGGTCATGCGCGCGCGGACCGCGTCGCGGTTCGGCAGGCGGACGACGTACTGGTTGAAGATGTGGCGCGCGCGCGCGTCCCGGAAGGGCCGGCCGATGCGCGAGCCCTCGAGAAGCTGGTCGTAGAGCGTGGCGTTGCGCGCACGCTTCTCGCTCCAGCGGTCGAGGTGCTTGAGCTTGACACGCAGGATCGCCGCCTGGATCGCGTCCAGCCGGGAGTTGGTGCCGACCAGCGAGTGGTAATACTTGGGCCGGGCGCCGTGTTCGCGCAGCAGGCGCACGCGGTCCGCGAGCGCCGAGTCCTGGGCGACCACCATGCCGCCGTCGCCTGCCGCCCCCAGATTCTTGGACGGGAAGAACGAGAAACATCCGAGATCGCCGACCGACCCGGCCCGGCGTCCCTCCCACTCGGCGCCGATCGCCTGGGCCGCGTCCTCGATGAGCCACACCTTGCGCTTGTCGCACACCGCCTTGACCGCGGTCAGGTCGCAGCACTGGCCGTAGAGGTGGACGGCGATCACCGCCTTGGTGCTGGGGGTGATCGCGGCCTCGAGCCGGTGGGCGTCCAGGTTGTAGGTCGCCGGATCGATGTCGACGAACACCGGGGTCGCCCCGGCGTTCACGATCACCCCGGCGCTGGCGAAGAACGAGTAGGCGCAGGTGACGAC
>JBKJXJ010000359.1:0-17447 GCA_046716125.1 Candidatus Eiseniibacteriota bacterium | reverse complement strand
GTATGGCAGATGGATGAGCCGTTCGCCGACGCCTCGATGATCCCGACCTATTACGTCTCCCAGATGGCGCGTCGTCACGTGACCGTGGCGCTCTCGGGCGATGGGGGCGACGAGGCCTACGCGGGCTACACCACGTACTCATGGGCGCGCCGCTACGCCGCGATGGACCGCATCCCGGCGCCAATTCGGCGCATGGCAGGCTGGCCCGCCGCGTGGCTGCCCGGGGACCACCCGCTGGGCCGTAAGCTCCACCGGCTCTCGATCGATCCCGTGGACCGGCACCTCGAGGTCATGAGCTACTTCCCGCCGCGCGAGCTGGCCTCGGTGCTCTCACCGGAGCTCGCCCGAAGGCTTCGCGGCCACGATCCTTACGCGGCCGCGCGCGCCGCCTGCGCCCCGGCCCGCGCCGCGGTCGGCGACGTCGCGGCCCTGCTCCATCTCGACGCCGTCACCTACATGACCGACGACGTCCTGGTCAAGGTGGATCGCACCGCCATGCTGGAGTCCCTCGAGGTGCGGTGCCCGCTGCTCGATCAGGAGGTGCTCGAGTTCGTGGCGCGCATCCCGTTCGAGTACAAGCTGCGCGGGGACGTCTCCAAATGGGTGCTCAAGGAGGTCGCGGGCGACCTGCTGCCCCCCGAGATCCTCAAGCGCTCGAAGCAGGGCTTCGGCGTACCGCTCGAGACGTGGTTCGGCGACGACTTCGGGCGCCTCGCGCGCGAGGTGCTGCTCGACTCGCGCATGCGCTCACGCGGGTGGTTCGATCCGCGCGGCATCGAGCGCCTGCTCGCAGGCGCCGGCCGGCGCGGCGATCGCGGCGCGCGCCAGGTGTGGGCGCTGGTGTGCCTCGAGCTATGGGCCCAGTCCTACCTGGACCGGCCCGGCGACAGCATGGCGGAACCGCTCCCGCCGCTCGCACCGCGTGGGGCTTCGGTCGCCGCATGAACCTCGCGTTCCTGATCGGGCATTTCCCGCCCGGTCCGTTCGGCGGCGCCGAGCTGCAGGCTGAAGCGTGGGCCAGGCGGCTCGCCGACCGCCACCACGTCACGGTGGTGACGCGTCACGACCCGGCTTCTCAAGTGGCGCGCGAGGAGCGCGACGGGTTCCGCGTCATCCGACTCGGGATCTCCTCGGTGCCGATCCTGAGGACGGCGTTCGATCTGTTCGCGATCGAGCGGGCCATCCGTGAACTCTCGCCACGGCCCGATCTGCTGCTTTGCTTCCAGACCTTCATCAGCGGCTGGGCCGGGGTGCGCGCGCAGCGGCACCTGGGAATCCCGGCCGTGGTGTGGGTGCGGGGCGAGGCCGAGTACCGCCTGCGCGCCTCGCGCACCATGCGGGTCCTCGCACCCTGGGTGTGGGCGAATGCCAAAGGCGTGATGGTCCAGAGTGAGGCCAACCGGGTCGATCTGCTGGGCGAGCTCGAGCGTTCCGCCCCGGGCGCGCTCGCCGCGGTCGCGGGGAAGCTTGAAGTGGTCCCGAACGGACTCGACCTGCCCGAGGCGGTGGCACCGCCGGGCGGGCGCGTGCTCACGGTCGGCCGGCTGATCCCCGAGAAGGGGATGGATGTGGTGATCGACGCCGTGGCCGGCATCCAGGGCCTGCTGACCATCGCCGGCGAGGGTCCCGAGCGGGCGCGCCTCGAGGCGGGCGCCAGGCACCACGAACTCGATGTCCGGTTCGAGGGCTTCGTCAACCGCGAGCGCCTCGATGATCTCTACCGCGAGTCCTGGGTGGTCGTGCTCGCCGCGCGTCGCGGTGAGGGCCTCCCGAACGCCGTGCTCGAGGCGTTCGCGCACGGTCGTCCGGTCGTGGCCACCCCTGTCGCCGGGGCCCGGGATCTCGTGGTGGACGGGGTCAACGGACTGCTCGTGCCGCCGGGTGACGCCGGGGCGCTGCGGGCGGCACTGGCCCGGCTTTCGCACGAACGCGGGCTCGCCGAGCGGCTCGGGCGCGCCGGGCGAGAGACGGCGGCGGGATTCGGATGGGCGCGCGTGCGGCCGGTTCTCGAGAAGCAGATCGAGCGCTGGGGCGCCGGGTGAGCGGGCGGGGGCGCATCTGCTTCCATCATCCCTACCTGTACCCGATCTTCAGCGGCGACACCGTGGAGTTCGCCGGTGGGGCGGAAGTCCAGCAGGGCCTCCTCGCCCGCGGCCTCTCCCGGCTCGGATTCGAGGTGACCGGCGTGACCGCGGACTACGGTCAGCCCGCGCGCATGGACGTCGACGGCGTGACGTTGTTCCGGAGCTATCCGGTTTCGGGTGGCATCCCGATCCTGAGATTCTTCCACCCGCGACTGAGCCGCACCGTCGCGGCGCTGATCCGGGCGAACGCTGACGTGTACTACGTGCGAGGCTCCGGTCTGTTCGCTGGCGTCACGTACGACGTCGCCCGGCTGCGGGGCGCCGCGCTCGTGCTCGCGACCGCACACGACGCCGACGTCGTGCGGTCTCTCCCGCTCCAGACCAATCCCCGGGACCGTTGGTGGCATCGCCGGGCGCTGCGGGGCGCGCACACGCGTATCGTTCAGACCGAGGCGCAGCGCGAGCGGCTTCAGCATGAGTTCGGCCTGGCGAGCACGGTGGTCCCCAACGCAGTGGAGCTGCCCGACCCGCCGTTGGATCCCGGGCGCCGCGGCGCCGTGGTCTGGCTCGGGACCTACAAGCCGGCGAAACGACCCGAGTGGTTCACGGCGCTGGCCCGTGCGTTGCCCGAATACCGCTTCATCATGTCCGGCGTCATCCCTCCGCCTCCCGACACGCTGGAGGCCTGGCGGAGCGCGCGGGCGGCGGCGAGCGCCTGCCCCAATCTGGAGGTCCGCGGCTTCGTCCCGCACGCGCGTCTGCGCGAGCTCTTCGGCGAGGCGTGCCTGTTCGTCCACACCTCGCCGATGGAGGGATTCCCCAACACCCTGCTCGAGGCCTGGGCCCACAGCCTGCCGAGCGTGACCGTGGTCGATCCCGATGGCGTCGGCCGACGGGAAGGGCTCGGCACGGTGGTCCAGGACCTCGACACGCTGACCCATGCGGTGCGCGACCTGATGGAGGATCCGGAAGCCCGGCGCGTCGCCGGAACGAGGGCCCGGACCTACGTCCGCAGCGAGCACGCTCCCGATCGGACGCTGGCGCGCCTGGCGGAGATCCTGGACCACGCCGTGGCGAGCGTGCGGGCACGGCGGGCCGCACCGGGGAGGATGGGATGACCCGGGCGCGCTCGTTCCCGGGGGCCGGTGGGGCATGCCCATGGAGCTGAGCGTTGAGCTCCTCC
Source organism: Candidatus Eiseniibacteriota bacterium (assembly GCA_046716125.1). Taxonomy (GTDB): domain Bacteria; phylum Eisenbacteria; class RBG-16-71-46; order RBG-16-71-46; family RBG-16-71-46; genus WS-11. Next base: position 14,180 of record JBKJXJ010000359.1, on the reverse strand, counting down.
TGGCGATGGCCAAGGGCATGGCGACCTACATCCCCGGGCTCGACCGCCTGGGCGGGCGGCACACCGGAGGGACCGTCTCCGCACGCTACTGCTACTCGGTGTGGCTCCGACACCTGATCACGGCGATGACCCACGGCCTGAAGCGGCATCCCGCGGTGGTGGCGGAGCTGGGTCCCGGGGATTCCCTCGGGACCGGGGTTGCCGCCCTGCTCACGGGCGCGGATCGGCTGTACGCCTTCGATGTCGTGCGCTATGCCGATCCGAGTCAGGATCTGGCTGTCCTGGACGAGCTCGTCACGCTCCTCTCGCGCCGCGAGCCGATCCCCGGGGACGGCGAGTTCCCCGAGGTGAAGCCGCGTCTCGCGAGCTACGCGTTCCCGCGGGAGCTGCTGGGTGACGGGCACCTGCGCTCCACGCTGGCGCCCGACAGGGTTCATGCGATCCGCGAGGCGCTGTCCTCACGGCGTGGAAGCCGGACCGGGTCCATCCAGGTGTCCTACTTCGTCCCCTGGACTGCGGAGGCGGTGATCGAGGAGGGCACGGTGGACATGGTGTACTCGCAGGCCGTGCTCGAGCACGTGAGCGACCTGGACCTCACGTACGACGCCTTGCGCCGCTGGGTGAGGCCCGGCGCCTGGATGTCCCACCAGATCGACTTTCGCTGCCACGGACTCGCGCGGACATGGAACGGGCACTGGACCTACCCCGAGCCCGTCTGGCGCGTCATCCACGGCCGCAAGCCGTACCTGCTCAACCGGGCGTCACATTCGATGCACCTGGAGCACCTGCGAGCGCAGGGCTTCGAGATCGTCGGCGATCTCGCGACCCGGGATCGGGAGGGGGTCGCTCGAGAGCGACTGGCCCGGCGCTTCCGTCACTACACGGACGAGGACCTCCGCACGAGCAGCGCCCTGCTGCTGGCGGTGAAGCCGGTGCGGGTCCGAGAGGATCGCCCACCGGCTCCCGGCCCGACCTACAGCCTCCCGCGATAGCGGAGTCCCCACGGCCGGCTCGAGAAATCCCGCCCGCGCACCCGCCGGATGGCCTGGCGGAGTCTCGCCGGGAGCATCCGGGCGAGCCGCGCACGCCATCCGCCAGTGGCGGTCCCCGCGTCGTATCCGGTCTTGCCGCCGTCGCCGTCGCCCGAGTACTCGCCCTGTTGCGGCACCCGATCCACGGTACTCGCCGCAGTCTTCTCGGCCGAGAAGAACAGCATGAGCGGTCGGTCGTTGCACATGTGGCCGTACGGTCGGCGCGGGTCCCACTCCCAGGTGCGCCAGTCGTGGCCGGTCTGGGTCCAGGTGGGCTGCTCGACCACGAGGCAGCGCATGTCGGTGAACCCGTTGATACCGTAGTAGTCGCGAAAGAGGGCGGGGCTGAACTGGTAGAAGCCGTGCGCGAGGTAGTTGCTCGCCGGGCTGGTGTGGACGACGCGTCCCCCGGGCTTCAGCATGCGGGCGATGTTCTCGAGCGCCACCCGCGTGTCGAAGACATGCTCGAGCGTGCCGCCGTCGAAGATCATGCCGAAGCGACCGTGCAACTCGGGCGGGACCGGGCGGTTCAGGTCCCAGATGATCTCCGCCTGCTCGTAGTCGGAGCTGTCCATCGCCAGCGTCTCCAGCCCGCCAAGGGCGTGGAAGAACGCGTGGTCGCTCGCGAATGACGCTTCGGGACGATCGCCCCAGCCGGGCAGGTTCGAGCGCTCCGACATCCCGGCGGGCAGGAGACGGGGCGTCAGGCCCTCGGCGCGCAGCATCGACACGACCTCGGCGAATGTGGCGTAGACGCACTGCCGTCCCAGAGTGAGCACCGGTCCCTCGAACGGCCTCCGCTTGTGCTCGAGCGCGAGAAAGTGCAGGACCGGCAGCGGGCAGCCCATCGTCAGCTCCCCGCCCCGGCGCGGGCGACCGGAGTCACGACACTCTCGGCCGACGCCGGTCGCTGAACTTCATCGATGAAACGCCGATGCCACAACTCGAGGGTGAGCATCGTCCACAGCTCGCGCGCCCGGTCCCGTCGCGCCTGAAGGTGATCCTCGACCACCTCGCGCAGCACTTCGGGCCGGTAGTATCCGCGCGCGAGGCACGTGGGGGAGAGGAGCGTGTCGGCGACCAGCTCGCGCAAAGGGCCGCGGAACCAGGGCGAGAGGGGCACGGTGAAGCCCACCTTGGGGCGGTCCACGATCTCGTTCGGCAGCCACTTGCGCGCGAGGCGCTTGAGCAGCACCTTGCCCTCGAGCCCCTGGATCTTGAACCGGTCGGGCAGCCGCGCGGCCCATTCCACCAGCGTGTGGTCGAGCAACGGGACGCGCGCTTCGAGCGAGGCCGCCATGCTCATCTTGTCCATCTTCATGAGCAGATCGTCGGCGAGCCAGAGCTTGAGATCCACGTCGAGCATGCGATCCAGCGGACGCAGTGCAGTGGTCCCGGCGAGCGCCGCGGCGAACGCCCCGGCGGCCGCGGCGTCATGGCCGGCGAGGGCGGGCCCGAGCAGGCGCCGACGCTCGTCCCCGGCGAACCCGGCGAACCACGCGGCCAGGCGCTCGGGCTCGCCGCGGAAGCGGGCGCTTCGTGCCAGCACCTGAAGCTTGCGGAAGCGGAACGGCAGGCGATCCACGCCGTGGTCGAGGAGCGGCATCCGGATCCAGGACGGCAGCTGCGCGATCCTGCGGGCCGTGGGCTCGGCGGCGTATTTCGGATATCCCGCGAACAGCTCGTCGCCGCCTTCGCCGGTCAGGACCACGGTCACCGTCTGGCGCGCGAGCTGGGCGACCAGGTAGGTGGGGATCGCGGCGGGCTCGGAGACCGGCTCGTCCTGGTGCCACACCAGGCGCGGCAGCTCGCGCAGCATGTCGGCCGGGCCGACCATCAGCTCGCGGTGCTCGGTGTGGCAGTGGTCGGCGACCATGCGGGCGAACGGCAACTCGCTGTAGGGCCCTGGGGCGTCGAATCCCACCGCGAACGTCTGCACCGGGCGGGTGAGGAGCTTGCTCATCGCCGCGACCACCAGGCTCGAGTCCACGCCGCCGGAGAGCAACGCCCCAAGCGGCACCTCGCTCATCAGCTCGAGCCGCACCGACTCGGTGAGCCGCTCGGACAACTCGCCCAGCGCCTGGGTGTCGGTGAGCTCCAGCTTCGGTTCCCACGCCTCGACCCGCCAGTAGCGTCGGACCGCGTGCCCCGTGCGGTCGGCGGTGAGGTGGTGGCCGGGCGGGAGCTTCTCGATCCCCTGGAACAGCGTGGAGGGCGCCGCTGCGTAGCGCAGCGTCAGGTGCTCGACCACTCCGAGCAGGTGGACGCGGCGCTCGACGCCGGGGAACGCGAACAGCGCTTTGATCTCGGAGGCGCACACCAGAGCACCTCGCGCGCGGGCGAAGTAGAGCGGCTTGACGCCCAGCCGGTCGCGGGCGACGAACAGGCGCCGGCGCGGGCGGTCCCAGATCGCGAACGAGAACATGCCCTGGAGCCGGGTGACGCAGTCCTCGCCCCACTCCTCGTAAGCGTGGACGATGGTCTCGGTGTCGCTCGTGGTCCGGTAGCGGTGGCCGCGGGATTCCAGGTCGCGCCGGACGTCGGCGTGGTTGTAGACCTCACCGTTGTATGCGATCCAGACGGTGCCGTCCTCGTTCGAAAGCGGCTGGTGTCCGGTGGAGAGATCCACGATCGAGAGCCGGCGGAATGCGAGGCCCACGCCGTCCTCGATCAGGACGCCATCGTCATCCGGCCCGCGATGTGCGATCGCGGCAGCGGCTTCCGCCAGCCACCGTGGGTCGGGCCGCCCGCCTTCGGGGTCGAACCAGGCCGCGAAACCACACATCAGAGGCCTCCCGCGGGCACGGCGTGGGGCGTCATGGCCTCCGGTCGCTGTGGTAGCATCGTCGCCGCGTCAGACGCGCCGCCGACCATCCATCCCCGACCTGTTCGTCCCCCTGCCTTGAGGAGCGGTTTCCTGCACAGCCCCATCCCCCGGAGCCGCAGGCGTGGACGGCCGCGCCCCGCGCGGCTCTCGCCCATGCCGGGCCCGAGCGCCGCCCGAGGCCGCTCGTGAGCCCGCCGCTGCTGTCGGTGCTGGTCCCGGTCTACAACGAGCACGCGACGCTGGAAGCCCTGCTCAAGCGTGTGCTGGCCGTCCCGGTGGACAAGGAGGTCGTGGTCGTGGACGACGGCTCGAGCGACGGGACGCGCGAAGTGCTGGCCGAGCTGGCGGTCCGGCTCCCGGTCCGCGCGTTCTTCCACGAGCGCAACCGCGGCAAGGGGGCGGCGATCCGCACGGCGCTCGCCGAGGCCGTGGGCGACATCGTGATCATCCAGGACGCCGACCTCGAGTACGACCCCGAGGACTACCCGAAGCTCATCGCCCCGATCGTGCGGGGCGAGTCGAACGTCGTCTACGGGTCGCGTTACCTGTCGCACGACAATCCCCTTCCGCTCACCCACTTCAAGGTCGCGGTGCTGCTGCTCAACGCCATGGCCAACACCCTCTACGGCACCCGTCTCACCGACGAGGCGACCTGCTACAAGGTGTTCCGCGCCCCGCTGCTCAAATCGCTCCCGCTCCGCTGCGAGCGGTTCGAGTTCTGCCCCGAGGTCACCGCGCGCGTCGCCAAGCGCGGCGAGCGCATCCTCGAGATCCCCATCACGTACCACTATCGCACCCGCGCCCAGGGAAAGAAGATCGGATGGCGCGACGGGTTCGAGGCGATCTGGACCCTGATCCGCTACCGCTTCACCGACTGAGCCCTCACCCGTTTCGAGCCGCTTCGCCAAATCCCAGCCGGCGCGCCACCGCCGCCCCCGCGCCCGTGCTTCCCCAGCCCAGGCCCGCCAGCCACAGCAGGCAGGGCTCGATCACCATCCGGTAGCGCAGGACGGTGAAGAACACGGCACTGACCAACGCGAAGCTCACGACCGCGCCAAGCAGCGGCCAGATGAGCGGCTCGCCACGGATGCGCGTGAGGGCGATCAGTGCCCCGCCGAAGATCACCAGGCTCATGGCGCCCTGCGCCCAACGACCCCACTGACCGATGGACACGTTTCGGCTGAAGGTCTCGGGCCAGAGCGCAAACAGGTTCGAGAGTTCCTTCAGATAGAGCTGAGCGGCGCGCACCGGGTTCGCCCGGACCGCGCGCATGCCTTCCCGGTAGTGCCAGCGCTCGCGCGCGACATCGTCCGAATAGCTGGCCAGCGACTCCAGTTCGGCCGCGTTCCACTGGGTGGGACTCGTGGTCTCGGCGGTGGCGCGCGCGTTGTTGCCGACCCAGAACTGGCGGCCGCCGCCGCTGGCGATGAAGAACCATCGGCCGTGCATTGAGTGGCAGCGGATGACCCAGGGCGCGATGGTCACGACCAGCGCGATCATCGCGACCACGAGCGGAGCGGGTCGGATACGTCCGGCGGTCCGCTGGGCGACGAGGAGGCCGAGGCCGAGCCCCGGCAGCATGAACACGGTGGTCGGGCGCACCAGCGCGGCGACGCCGAACAACCCGCCCGCGATCGCCCAGCGCCAGAGGCCGCCATGACGCCACGCGCTGAAGACCGCGCCCAGCGCCAGCACCAGCACGAGCACCAGGGTGTTCTCGGAGTACTGGGTCGAGGGCAGGAAGGCGAGCACCGGGTGGAGCGCCATGAGGGCTCCGGCGATGAGACCGGCGGTGCGCCCGAACGTCGCCGCGCCCACGAGGCCCAGGATGAGCACGCTCGCGCTGCCGAGCACCGCCTCGACCACCCGCAGGGCGATCAGGTTCTCGCCGAACAACGCATAGACCGCCGCGATCAGCGCCGGGTAGCCGGGCGGGCGCAGCGTCTGGAGGCCGAAGGTGCCGTGCTCGACCAGGGAGCGCGCGACCGCGTCGTACTCGAGGCCGTCGGGCCACAGGATGGCGCGCGGCATGATGACGACGAACGCGAGGCGCGCGAGCAGCGCGGACGCCAGGATCGCGAGCCACGGACCGCGCGGGCCGAAGCGGCCGGGAGTAGCGCCGGGCTGGCTCATGCGGGGGCGCGGGAGCGTGCCGGGAGGGCCGGAGGGACCTGCGAGAGCCGGTGCGCGGAGATGATGTAGGCGAACAGCAGCCAGACCTGGAATGGGTAGATCGAGTTGCGAAGCAGGTCGATCTTCATCTGGTCGACCATGAACACGACCAGTTGGACGTGGGCGATGGCGAGGTAGGCGCGCGCATAATTCCTGTCGCGCAGGTCAGGAGCGGAGGTGCGCGAGATCTTCCACAACCCGAACAACAACCAGAGATAGCAGGTCAGGCCCACGAAGCCCACGAGGTTGCCGAGGTAGAGGTACCCGTTGTGCGGCCAGAACCAGAAGTCGAGGCCTTTCGCGGTGTCGTAGAAGGGGCCGTGACCGATGATGGGGTGGATCATCATGCGTTCGAACGCCGACTGCCAGATGGACGCGCGCGAGACCGGCATCCCGCGCTCGAATTCCCACGACTGCGGATCGACGAGACGCGCGACCAGATCGCCCGAATGCGTGAAATTCGCCACGTAGTAGTTCATCGCGAGGAATGCTCCGACCGCAAGGGCCACGGCGGCCGTGACGCGGATCAGGTTGAGTCGTTTCCGCAGGACCCACATGAGATAGAGCATGCCCACCGCGAGGGCCATGATCCCGCCCCGCGTGACGGTGGCGAACATGATGAAGAAGGTGAGCACCAACAGCGACACGAAGATCGTCCGCCGCGCGACGGAGCGCGCCCGTACCGCCAACAGGAACAGCAACAGCAGGTTGATCGCGCAGTATTCGGAGAGCAATTCGAAGTCGAAGAATGGTCCGCCGATCCGGACGTTGTGGATGTTGATGCCTTCAGAGTAAGCGTGTTGAAACGTGATCCACCCAGGGATGAAGACCCCATTCGGGCTGTAGAGCTCGAAGATCCCGAGCAGGCAGACCATGGTGATCGAGACGGCCTGGAACATATGCACCCGCTCGAGCTGTTCCGGCCGGCGCAGGTTGTTCACGACCAGGTAGATCATCGCGAAGCCCGCGAGGATCTGGACGAAAGTCTCCAACGCCCGGGCAAGATTGGCCGCCGTCTCGATGTTGTAGAACGAGATGATGAAGGAGATGAGAAGCGCGATGATGGGGACGTCCACCGGTGTGCGCTGCGCCGGGGGAACCTGCCGCGTCGAGATCCGCAACAGCCAGATGAGCAGCAGGAGCAGCACGATCACCACGTTGGTGCCGCCCGACACCGTGCCGCGCGGATACGGGAGGGCGAGGACCAGGATCCCGATGCCGGATACCATGTCGATCCGCCACGTGATGCCGAAGATCAGCGTGGCGACCATGACGGCGATCATCCGTTTGTCGGGCGCCAGGTAGTTCATCCCCAGCACCACCCCGGCCCCGACGAGGAGGATGACCCCGAAACCCCGGCTCACCCAGTCCGTTCCGCCGCCTCCCGTGCCGTCTCCGAACAGCCTTCGCAGCCCCCCCAAGCCACGCTCGAGCGCGCCGGCGGACCGGCCGAGAGCGCGGGAGGACGGGGTGCCACGGTTCATGGGAGGCCGAACCGCTTCCGCACCAGGAAGGAGAGGTTGTCCCACCCGTCGCGCCACTTCTCGAGCTTCACTTCGCCGATCCGGGCACCGTAGTCGATATGGGCCTCGCCGAAGCGGCAGCCCCGGGCCAGCGCCTCGAGCTTGATCTCCTCGCTGAACGCCATGCCGTCCGAGGTGAGGCGGAGCCGGTCGAGCAGCGACCGATGGAACACCCACATGCCCGACTGGCTGTCACGGATGGGCTTCAGGAACAGCACCCCCGCGGCGACCGTGAGCACCCAGTTACCGACCCGATTGGAGAGATGCATGGCCGTGGCATCGGTCAATGGGAACCGGCTCGCCGACAGGAACTCCCAGTTCCGGTCCACGAGGGTGTCCACCAGCCGCGGGATCTCCTCGGGCGGATAGGTGCCGTCGCCGTCCAGCGTGACGATAAGGTCGCTCGTGGCGGCCTTCATCCCGGCCTTGTAGGCGGCGCCGTATCCTCGCGTCCGCTCGGGAACCACGCGGGCCCCGAGGCCACGGGCGACCTCGGCCGTGGCGTCGGTGCAGTTGTTGTCCACGACGACGATCTCGTCCACCGCCCTGGGCATCCGTCCGATGACCTCACGGACGCCGTCCTCTTCGTTGTAACAGGGGATGACCACGCTGATCGTGAGGTCGCGGTGCATGGATCGTGGGACCCGGGAGTGGTTGCCGCGCGGCGCGGGCGTGGGAGGACTGGGGTGTTCGGACCGAGGGAGTCTATCAGCGGCCCGCGCGGGGCGACAAACGCCGGCGCCGATCGGTGCGATCGCGGCCCACGGCATCGTCGCCGGCTGCACGCGGCCTCGAATCCGGTCGTGCGGTTTGCACGAAGTCCGGCGGCCGGCATTGCCGAAGCCGTCGAACCCCTCTAGACTCGCTCGCGCGACTCGAGTCATTCCCCCGTCCCGGAGAGCGGCGCCCGATGCGGCCTGGCCGCGAAGTCCCGGTCTCGACCCCCACCCGTTCCTTGAACCCATTCGGACACCCGGCCGCGATCGTCGGCGTGGTGCTCGTGGTCGCGCTCGCCCTTCGCTTGTGGGGGATCGGGTACGGTCTGCCGTGGTTGTTCTACTTCCACGACGAGCCGCAGATCGTGCTGCGGGCGCTGCGCTTCGGCACCGGGGATCTGAACCCGCACTTCTTCATCTGGCCGGGCACGCTCCAGCTCTACCTCGCCTTCATCGCCTACGCCGGGTTGTTCCTGGTCGGACGGGTGGCCGGGTGGTGGTCGGGGAAGGCGGGCTTTGCGGCGGCCTACTTCGCCGACCCGACCGCGTTCTACCTGCTCGCGCGGCTCCAGAGCGTGGCGTTCGGGGTGTGGACGGTGTGGCTCGCGTTCGGCCTGGGGCGCGCGGGATGGGGCGCGCCGGTCGGGATCGCGGCGGCCCTGGGCCTCGCGGTGAACTCGCTCCACGCGCACTACTCGCACCTCGCCCATCCCGTCACCGCCATGACGGCGTTCGTCGTGCTCGGGCTCTGGGCGGCGCTGCGGGTCGCGACCGACGGCACGTGGCGGCATCTCGTGCTTGGCGCGTTCGCCACCGGGCTGGGCGTCGCGTCCCAGTATCACGCGGGGCTCCTCGCGGTGCCGATCGGCGTGGCGGTGCTCTATCGCATCGCCGGGAGCGGCGGGGCGGAGCGCCTTCGCTGGCTCGTCCGCGGTGCCGGGGCCGGGGCGCTCGCGGTCGTCATCTTCCTCGCGATCTCGCCGTTCGTCGTCCTCGACCATCCCACCTTCCGCGCCGATCTCGCGTGGATCACCGAAAAGGCCGGCGGGCCTTCGACCGGTACGGGCGGTCCGCTCTCCGGGCTCTGGGCGTTCACGCTGCAGTGCCTCATCCCAGGGCTGGGGATTCCGCTCCTGATCGCGACAGCGGTGGGGGCCGCGCTGGCGCTGATGATCCGCACCCGGGCGGATGTCCTGCTCCTTGCCTTCAGCGCCGCCTACCTGCTGCTCGCGAGCCGCGCGGCGGTGTTCAACGACCGATACGCCATCCCGCTCGCGGTCCCCGCGCTCCTGCTGGCCGCGCGCGCGGCCGTGTGGACGCTCGAGCGGCTGCGCGCGCCGGCGCGCACGGTCGCCTGGGCGGTGCCGCTTGTCGTGCTCGCGCTGTGCGCCCCACAGCTGCTCGACCTCCTCGAGACCGACCTCACGATGACGCGCGGGGACACGAGGATCGAGTCGCTGCGGTGGTTCGAGGGGAACGTCCCGGCCGACGAGCGCGTGCTGATCGACATGTCGCGGTTCTGGAACAGCGCCAGCCCCCCGCTGGCCGAGAATCGCGAGCGCCTCGCCGAGCGGCTCGCTGAGGTCGAGGCCGGGGTCTCAGGGGCCGGTCATGGCGCCGCCTATGCCGAGTTCTTCCGCTACCGGCTCGCCCACCCTCACGTGCCCGCCTACTACCTGCTCTCGACCGACATGGGAGACAGCACGAGATCGCTCGACGCCTACCGGAGCGCCGGCTTCCGCTGGGCGGTGGTGAGCGAGCTGGCGGTGCGCCTGTCGGAGGTCAAGGCCGGCAACGGCGACTCGACCGGGATCCGGTACTACCTGGCGCTCGAGCGCGAGGCGGAGCGCGTGGCCGAGTTCCGCCCCGAGCGCTGGCTGCGACGCGGGCCGGTCATCCGCGTCTACCGGCTCGACCGTCCGGCGGGGGCGGCGCGATGAGCGCGCCCGGCAGCGGACCGCCCGACGGAGGGGTCGCGCTCGATCCGCGGCGCGTGGCGGCCATCGTCCCGGCGTTCAACGAGCGCGGCAAGATCGGGGCGGTGGTGCGCAAGGTCCCGCGCCACTACGCCGCGTGCGTCATCGTGGTGGACGACTGCTCGACCGACGGCACCGCCGAGGAGGCGCGCGCCGCCGGCGCCGAGCGGGTGGTCGTCCATCCGGTGAACCGCGGGGTGGGCGCCGGGATCCGCACCGGTCTCATGACCGCGAAGCGGGAGGGCTTCGAGTTCGCCGCCATCCTCTCGGGCGACGACCAGCACGAGCCCGACGAGCTCCCGCGCGTGCTGACGCCGCTGTTCGCCGGCGAGGCGGACCTGGTGCAGGGCTCGCGCTGGCTGCCGGGCGGAGCGACTCCGGGCATCCCCGCCGATCGCCGATGGCTCACCCGGCTCTACCCGCTGCTCTTCCGCATCGCGAGCGGCTACCCCTCGACCGACGGCACGAACGGCTTCCGGGCGTTCCGGCTCGCGATGCTCGACGATCCGCGCATCCGTCTCGAACAGGACTGGCTCGATCGCTACGAGCTCGAGCCCTATCTGCTCTTCCAGGCCGTACGTTGCGGATACCGGGTCCGCGAGGTGCCGGTCACCGTGCGCTACCACGGGCGCGGCACGACCAAGATGCGGTTCCTCAGCGACGGCTGGCGGCTCCTGCGCCCGCTCATCCACCTGAGGCTCGGGCTGAAGCACTGAGCCCGCCGGCCCGAGGCCGCGTGAAGCGGGATCGGGGCTGCGCTATAGTGCGCGCCGCGCTGTCGCGCACAGGACCGTCACCCGCCGGGAGGGACGCCGCATGGAGCTTCGTGACCGCCGCATCCTCGTGACGGGGGGCGCCGGTTTCGTGGGCAGCAACCTGGTGAAGCGCCTGCTGCGCGAGCACGCCCGGGTCACGGTGCTCGACGACCTCTTCACCGGCCGCCGCGAGAACCTGCCGCACGAGGGCTACGAGTTCGTGAAAGGCTCGGTGTGCGACGCCGCGATCGTCGAGAACCTGGTGGCGGGGCACGAGCTCATCTTCCACCTCGCCGCCCGCAACATCGTGGTCTCGACCCGCAATCCGCGCGAGGACTTCGAGACCAACATCGGCGGCACGCTCAACGTGCTCCTCGCCGCCCGCGCCGCCGGCGGCCGGCGGGTGGTCTACACGTCGTCGGCGTCAGTCTACGGCAACCCGCGACACCTGCCGATCAACGAGGACGAATCGCTCTCGCTGCTCACGCCCTACGCCGTGTCCAAGCTGGGGGGCGAGAACTACTGCATGGCCTTCTATGAATCCTACGGCCTCGCCACGACCTGCGTGCGCTACTCGAACATCTTCGGCCCCGGCCAGGATCCGGCGAACCCGTATTGCGGCGTGGTTGCCAAGTTCCTCGAGTCCCTGCTCGCCAACCGTGCGCCGGTCATCCATGGCGATGGGAACCAGACGCGTGACTTCACCTACATCGACGACGCGGTCGAGGCCACGGTGCTCGCCGGGACCGCCGATCGGGCGCTGGGCGAGGTGTTCAACGTCGGCAGCGGCGTCGAGACGCGCGTCAACGAGCTGGCGGCCGTGCTCATCCGCCTGACCGGAGCGTCCACGATGCCGACGCACACCGATCGGCGGGACGTGGACAACATCCGGCGTCGCGTGGTCAACATCGAGAAGGCCCGCCGCGCCCTGCGCTGGATCCCCGAGGTGACGCTGGAGGAGGGACTGCGGCGCACCGTCGAATGGCAGCGTGCCCGCATGATCCACTCCGGCGGCTCCAGGCATCCGGGATAGGCCTTCCGTGGCTCGGGAGTCGCGCGGCGGACCGGCCCGTCCTCGCGAGATCCTCGAAGGTTCGCCGTTTCGCGAGCGATTCCTCGAGCACAACCGCGACACCCGGGACGATGGCGCCGCGCGCGCGATGCTCGACGCGGAGTGGCGCTACCTCGGGCGACTGCTCGGAGGGCGCGATCACCCGCGCGTGCTCGATCTGGCCTGCGGCTCGGGACCGTTCGCGCTGGCATGGGCGGAACGAGGCGCCATGGTGCTCGGGATCGACTTCGATCGCGACCTCCTGACCGCCGGACGCTTGCGCTGGCGCGCGGCACACGCCTCGGCCGGCTCCCTGACCGAGCCCGCCTGGTCGGCGGGTGACGCGGCGTGCCTGCCGGTGGCCGACGGCGCGGTGGATGTCGTGTTCTGCAACTCGCTCCTCGAGCACGTGCCGGACTGGCGCGCGGTGATCGCCGAGATGAGCCGTGTGCTGCGCCCCGGCGGCGTCGCCGTGGTCTACACGACCAATCGCCACTGCCCGCTCCAGCAGGAGGTGAACGGATTTCCGTTCTACTCGTGGCTGCCCGGTGCGCTCCAGCGACGGGTCCTGACCTGGATCATGGCGCACCGGCGCGACCTGGTGAACTGGACCGATTTCCCGGCCATCCACTGGTTCAGCTTTCCCGGCATGCGGCGTGCGTTCCGTGCGGTCGGGCTCGAGCCGATGGACCGGCTGGACCTGATCGCGGCCGGTGGTGGCGGAGGCGTGCTGGGCGCGGTCGCGTCGGCCATGGCACGGCTGCCCGTGCTCAAGCTGCCGTACTACGTCTACGCGATCTCGCTCTCGCTCTACGGCGTCAAACGCTGAGCCGCGATCGAGACCACCCCGCCAAGCCGTGATGCGGCGCTGTCCGGGTGCAAGCTCAGGCCCACCAGCCGCTGCCGATGGACGTAGATCCACCGACCGGCGCCCACCGATGCCGAGTCCAGCGCGACCAGGTGGGGGCGCATCCCTTCGAGCGTGCTGACGAAGACAAACGGGCGCCGAACCGGGTCGTACTGCGCCTGCCAGCGCTCGAGCCCGGGCAGCAGGTTCGGGTAGACGAACGGCTGAAAGTTCAGGTCCGGCCGGCGTCCTTCGACGTGCCGAAGGTAGAAGAGCGTCATGAGCTCGCGCCACTCGCCGATGACCAGCGCGCTCTCGGGGACCGCGGCGAATACGGCCTCCCCGTACCGCCGCGGCTCACGATACCCCCTGAGGGAAGGCACCAGGCCGTGGTACATCCCCGACGCCTCATCGTGGAGCTGGGCGCGGAGCGGTCCGATCGAGTGATCGCGTGTGTAGACCCGGAGTCCGTGCGCCGGCAACGCCACCAGCACGGCGAGGAGACACGCGAGCGCCGCGGTCGGAATGAGGGCCCCTCGCCACGCCGCCGCCGCCCACCCGAGGAGTCCCTCGAGTCCTAAGGCGGCCCACACGCAGATCACGAGTGTTGCGGGGAGAAGGAAGACGGCGGTCTGCGAGCCGCTGCCCAGGACACCCGCGAATCCGACCGTGAGCGCGCAGGCCGCGACGAACCACACGCCGGCCGCGCGCGGCGTGCGCAGGTGCCGACGGAGCCCCGCCAGCGCCAGCGCGACCCCGACCGGCCCGGGCTCGAACAGCCCCAGCTGCGTCGCGGACTCGAAGAGCGCGCGCGCGAAACCGCGGGCGCTGACCTGGAGCGGCACGGTGGGAAGAAAGTTGCGTCCGGTGAGGAGGCACCAGACGCGTTCCCATGGCGTGTCGAAGTTCCCAGGTGGTGGGCCCAGTGGATGGCATCCCTGGTCCACGTACGCGAGGTAGTTCATCGCGAACGGTCGGGTATCGACCCAGACCAGATAGAGGTAGGGCGTTAGACCCAGCACGAATGACCCGGCTAGGGCCGCCAGCGGTCCCGCCGGTCGATGGGCGGTACGCCACACCCGCCACACCAGCGCCACCCCGAGCACCCCAACGGCGGGCGCGAACACCAGGTGTCCGGTCATCGTCAGGCCGAGTAGGGCTCCGGCGATGAGCGAAGGTCCGATGCGATCGGAACGCAGGGCGACGACGGTGCGCCAGAAGGCCAGCAGCGCGAGGCAGATGGAGAGCGTGTAGACCTCGGCGCGCAGCGCGGAGCTCCAGA
>JBKJXJ010000358.1:0-2844 GCA_046716125.1 Candidatus Eiseniibacteriota bacterium | reverse complement strand
GCGTCGGATGCCCGCCGCCGTCAGCGCTTCGACGCACGGCGCCGTCCGGCCGACGTGGGCGCACGGCTCGAGCGTGACGTACATGGTGGCGCCGCGCGCGAGGCGGCCGGCGCGCGCCAGCGCCCGCACCTCGGCGTGGGCCTCGCCCAGCGTCCGGTGCCAGCCTTCGCCCACCACGCGACCGTGGCGCACGACGACCGCTCCGACCACCGGGTTGGGATTCACCCGCCCGCGGCCTCGCTCGGCGAGGCGAATGGCCCGCCGCATGAAGCGCCTGTCTTCCTCGATACGCCGAGCTGCCATGGACCCGCGAAAAAGCCCCGTGGTGGGAACACACCACGGGGCGAGGAGTGCAATGCCGATAGGGCCCGACCAACGCCGGGCCCCCTCCTTCTTCCATCCCGACTGTACGGTCGGCTCCGGAATCGCACCGGATCAGCAGTGGGCGCCGGCTGGCTGACTTCGGACCCGGAAGGTGACTTCCGGGCGCCAGGCGCCTCCGCTCGCGCGCTTTACCGCCGGTGGGGACTTGCACCCCGCCCCGAAGGAGCTGCAGCCGGGCAGTCTAGCGACGGGCGTTGGGGGTGTCAAAAGCGACGGGCGCGAGTGCCTTGGCGCCCTAGTACAGCATCACGATCCGGGCGCTTGCGACCGTCCAGGTAAAGTGTTCGAGCGGGACGAACCGCACCCCGAGCTCGAGCCCCACCCGGACCGGCGCCGGGCGGCGGCGCGTCACGGTCAGCCCGAGGCCGGCCCCCAGCCGGGTCTGCTCGACCGCCTGCGGGCTGAACGTCGCCCCTACAGACGTCGGGGCGAGGCTGGCCCGGGCGCTGAAGAGTCCCGGGCCGCCCGAGACGATGATCTCCGGGCCTTGGTCGAGCGGCGTCCAGTGGAGCATCGCCAGCGCCTCGAACACGCTGTAATCGATCCCCGAGGTGAGCGTGCCCTGGGTCAGCGTCCGGGTCCCGAGCAGGTGGTAGCCGACATCCACGCCGGCGCTGAGCGTCGGGGTGAACGGGTAATCCACCCCGCCCCCGATCGAGATCGAGCCTCCCGGCGTCGCGGTCGTGTCGGAGGTGAACAGGTGGCCGAAGCCGATCGCCGCATGCCCGTGGACATTGCCGAATCGGAGGCCGGCGGAGCAGGGCAGGGCGGCGCCCAGTCCCCAGGCGACCCCGAGGAGCGCGATCATCCGACCCAGCCTCATCGATCCCTCCCCTTGGCGACAGCACATGCTACACCGCACCCGCGACGGCGGTCTCACTTGTTGAATCGGATCTCGATGCAGTCGCCGTCCTGGACCGCGTAGTCCCGCCCCTCGAGGCGCGACCAGTTGCGCTCCTTGGCCTGAGCCTCGCCGCCGGCTTCGATCAGCTTCGCGTAGGGCACCACCTCGGCGCGGATGAAGCCCTTCGCCAGGTCGCTGTGGATCGCGCCCGCGGCATCGAGCGCGCGATCGCCCTCCTGCAGCGTCCACGCGCGCACCTCGTCCGGCCCGACGGTGAAGAACGAGATGAGTCCCAGCAGCCGGTAGCAGGCACGGATGATGAGCGAGAGCCCGTCCTGTTCGATCCCCAGCTCGCTCCGGAACGCGTCCCGCTCCTCGCGCGCGAGCCCGACGACTTCGCGCTCGAGATGGGCGCGCAGCCCGATGACCAGCGTGTGCGCTCCGGCGGCGGGGAGCCGCGTGCCGCCGGCATCACCCTGGTTCACCACCACGAGCAGGGGCTTCAGCGTGAGGAACTGGAAGCCGCGCAGGATCTTCTTCTCCTCGGCATCGAAGGTCTCGCCGCGCAGCGGCCGCTCGGCCTCGAGCGCCTCCTTGAGTCTCGTGAGGAGCACGTTCTCGCGCTCGCCTTCCTTACGGCCGACGCGCAGCTCCTTGGCCAGCTTTTCGAGCCGCGATTCCACGATCGCCAGGTCGTTGAGGATCAGTTCGCTCTCGAGGTCGCGCAGGTCGCGGGCGGGATCGACCCCGCGCTCGGCCGGCACCGCCGGGTTCTCGAAGTCGCGCACCACGCCGAGCAGCGCGTCGCAGTTCCTCACCCCCGAGAACAGGTCCGGTCCGCGCGCGGCGGCGCGGGCGCTGCTCTGGCCGGCGGCGACCGTGTCCACGAACTGGATGCACGCGTGCGTCGTCTTCCTCGGGCTGAACATCGCCGAGAGCCGGTCCACGCGCTCGTCGGGCACGACGATGACGGCGACCTGCTCGCGGCCCGATGTGGTGGCCGCCTGGGCGCCCGCGCCCTGCACGAGGATCTCGAACACCGTGGTCTTGCCCGAGTGGTGCCCTCCGAGGATGCCGACCCGCTCCATTCAGGCGATCCCCAAGATGCCATGTGACATGAACATCCTCCTGTGCGCTGAGCGCCGCGGTACGACACAGAACCGCCCGCGGACCGGAGGTCGCGCGGGCGTCCGATGAATCGGATCGGCGGGCAGTCTAGGGGCGCGTGAACCGCCCTGTCAATCGCCGCGCCGGATCAGCGGCTCGTTCCGTACTCGCGGGCGAGCGCCTCGGTGAGTCCGGCGGTCGCGCGCATCGGCACCTCGAAGGAGGAGGCACCGCCGTTGTTCTGATAGAGCACGATCGTCTTCTTGATCGTATCGACCTTGACGCTGCAATCCCGGCAGCTGCTCAGGTGCTTGGCGATCTCCTGGCACAGCTCATCACGGTCGTCCGAGTCGATGAATTCCGAGAGCCCTTCCAAAACTTTGTCGCAATCGAAGGTGTCCAATGTCCTTTCCCCGCTGCAGGCCCTGGTCTGGGAGCGCGACCACGCATGTGCGCGGATGACGGGCTCATCGGCCTGTCTGCCCGGTCCGCGGTGACTGCTGTAGATG
>JBKJXJ010000357.1:0-6755 GCA_046716125.1 Candidatus Eiseniibacteriota bacterium | reverse complement strand
TGCCCGTCCACCAGCGGATAGCGCATCACCCAGTCCTGGGCCATGCGCACGAGCGTCGGGTAGACGACCTGCTCGCCGTGCGGGTGATAGTTACCGGAGGTGTCGCCGGCGATCTTGGCGCACTTGCGGTAGCCGCGGCCCGGCATCAGGTTCAGGTCGTTCATCGCGACCAGAATGCGGCGCTGCGAGGGCTTGAGGCCGTCGCGCACATCCGGCAGCGCGCGCGAGACGATGACCGACATCGAGTAGTCGATGTAGCTGGTCTTCATCTCGGATTCGATCGAGACATCCACGATCTTGGTGCGATCGTTCAGTGCCATGGTCTCCGTCCCGTTCTTGAAGGCCGCGTCCCGGCGGCCGTCCTAGTTCGCGGCGCTCATGCTCCAGCGCCATTCCAGTGCCGCCGTCAGATAACGTCCGGCGCCGCCGCGCGAGAGCTGCTGGGCGCGCAAGGCCACTCCGGCTGCGTGATGATCGTTGAACGCGCGCATCAGCCCCAGGCCCAATCCGAAGCCCACGGCGTCATCGCTCTGGAGCACGGTTCCGCGCACGTCGTCCTCGATGCGGTAGAACCCCCACGTCGCCGCGAGGTACGGCTGGAGCGCGCGTCCGCCCGGCGCGTGGACTTCGAGCCGCAACGCGGCGCCCTGCGCCGCGCGGTGGACGCCCGCGACCGGGCCCAGGTCCGTGCCGCCCGCGCCGATCAGCCGGTCGGTTCGCTCGCCCAGACCGTCGGCGAACGCCATCAGGCCGACGCGGAAGTGGTTCTCGAGCCGCCACAGCGCCGAAGCCCCGAGCGTGATCCCTCCCCCGCCCGGCCCGTCCTTGACCGCCAGGGTGCGCCCGACATCGAACACCAGCTCGGGACGACTTGCGACGGCGGGGACCGCCGGGGCCGCGAGCGCCAGGATGGCCAGCGCCACGGCGGGGGCGGCCACGGCGAACGCCGTCGAGATACGCGGCGGGAGTCGCATCAGATGTCGAGGTTCCGCACCGAGAGCGCGTTCTCCTCGATGAACTGGCGACGCGGTTCGACCTGCTCACCCATGAGGATGGTGAATATGCGGTCGGCCTCGACCGCGTCCTCGTTCGTGACCCGCAGCAGCGTGCGGGTCTCGGGGTTCATCGTCGTCTTCCAGAGCTGGTCCGGGTTCATCTCGCCGAGTCCCTTGTAGCGCTGGACCTGCATGTTCTTGCGTCCCACGCGGACGATCGCTTCGTCGCGCTCCTTCTCGTCGAAGCAGTAGATCTCCTCCTTGCCGCTCCTCACCAGGAACAGCGGCGGCTGCGCGATGTAGACGAAGCCGCCTTCCACGAGGGGCTTGAGCTCGCGATAAAGGAAGGTCAGGAGCAGCGTGCGGATGTGCGAGCCGTCGACGTCGGCGTCGGCCATGAGGATGATCTTGTGGTAGCGCAGCTTCGTGATGTCGAACTCTTCCTTCACCCCGGCGCCGAGCGCCGTGATCATGTTGCGGATCTCCTCGTTGGCGAGGATCTTGTCGAGTCGCGCCTTCTCGACGTTGAGGATCTTGCCGCGGATCGGCAGGATGGCCTGGAACTTCCGGTCCCGGCCCTGCTTGGCGCTGCCGCCGGCCGAGTCGCCCTCGACGATATAGATCTCGCAGTCCTTGGGATCGTCGTACGCGCAGTCGGCGAGCTTGCCCGGGAGCGCCCCGCCGTCGAGGATGCTCTTGCGCCGTGCGAGATCCCGCGCCTTGCGGGCCGCCTCGCGCGCACGCGCCGCGGCCAGCATCTTGTCCACGATCTTGCGCGCGACCGGCGGGTTCTCCTCGAAGAACTCTCGAAGCCCCTCGCCGACGATGCTCTGGACCACGCCCTTGACCTCGCTGTTGCCGAGCTTGGTCTTGGTCTGACCCTCGAACTGGGGATTCTGCATCTTCACCGAGATGACCGCGGTGAGGCCCTCGCGCACATCCTCGCCGCTGACGCCCACCTTCGCCTTGCTGGCGAGTCCCTCGCGCTCGGCGTAGTTGGTGAGCGTGCTGGTCAGGGCCGCCCGGAAGCCGATGAGGTGGGTGCCGCCCTCGATCGTGTTGATGTTGTTGACGAACGAGTGCACCGACTCGGCGTACGAATCGTTGTACTGCATGGCGATCTCGGCCTGCACGCCGTCGCGCTCACGTGCGAAGAACACCGGCTTGCTGTGCAGCGCCTCTTTGTTCTGATTCAGGTACTTCACGAACTCGATGATGCCGCCCTTGTAGAGATACTCGGTGCTCTTGTCGTTGCGCGCGTCGGCGAGCGTGATCGAGAGCCCGCTGTTGAGGAACGCCAGCTCGCGCAGGCGGCCCGCCAGCGTGTCCCAGTGGAACACGGTCTCGGTGAAGATCCTGTCGTCCGGCATGAAACGCGTCGTGGTCCCGGAGCCCTTCTTCGCGGCGGCACCCGAGGCCGGCGCCGAGCTCATCGGTCCGGTCGGCTTCCCGAACTCGTAGCGCTGGGTGTAGACCGTGCCGTCCTTCAGCACCTCGACCTCGCACCACTTCGAGAGCGCGTTGACCACCGACACGCCGACGCCATGGAGCCCGCCCGAGACCTTGTAGGTCTTGTCGTCGAACTTTCCGCCGGCGTGGAGCGTCGTCATGACCACCTCGAGCGCCGGTTTCTGCATCGTCGCGTGCAGGTCGACCGGGATGCCGCGCCCGTTGTCGCGCACCGTGCACGAGCCGTCGGTCTCGATCGTCACCGAGATCTCGGTGCAGTAGCCGGCGAGCGCCTCGTCGACCGAGTTGTCCACGACCTCGTAGACCAGGTGATGAAGCCCGCGGGTGCTGATGTCGCCGATGTACATGGCGGGGCGCTTGCGGACGGCCTCCAGGCCCTCGAGGACCTGGATGCTGGTGGCGTCGTAGTGGTGTCCCTTCGGTTCTGCCGTCAAGGTCGTGTCTCCTTCACTCGTCTTCACCGCCGGATCCCTCCGCGGGCTTTGATGAATTCCAGATCGCGCACCAACTGCGAACCGAGATGCCGGTTCAACTGTCGCAGGAGGTCGCGCTTGAGAAAACCGAGTTCAAACCGCCAGGACGATCCTTCGACCTCGACCAGGAGCGTTCCATCCTTGAAGCTCACGGCGCGCGCGCGACGCGCCACGCGGGGACCCACCGCGTCCGGCCATTCCGTGACCGCACGCCAGCCCAGGACCCCGGCCTCCAGCCCCAACTCGCGGAGCAGGGACGGCAGCACCCGGGCGATCGACTCCATCCTCAGCCCGCCGCGTCGGGAAGTCTCAGCGGCATGACCAGACACAGCAGGTCTTCCTCGACCTGCTTGGACTCTCCCACCGGCTCGACGACCCCGGCGGTGAGCGAGTTGTTGAGCCGGAAGAGGACCTCGTCGCTCTCGAGACTGCGCAGGATGTCGATGAGATAGGCGGCGTTGTAACCGATCTCCAGCGCCTCGCCCTGGAACTGCGCGCCGATCGTGTGCTCGCCGGCGCCCAGCTCGGTCGCCGATGAGACCCCGAGCTTGCCCTCGGCAACCGAGAAGCGCACCTGACGCGTGACGTTGTCCGCGTGCGAGGCGACGATGTCCACGGCCTCGAGCAGCTCCTGGCGCTTCACCTTGAGCTCACGCGGGTTGTTCTTGGGGATCACCTGGTCGTAGTTGGGATACGGACCCTGAAGGAGACGCGCCAGGATCTGGACCTTGAATTCCCCCACCTGCGTGGTGAAGCCCGCCTGGTTGCGCGCGGCGGCGATCTCGATCGAGACCGGGCTGGTCGCCTCTTCCGCCGCGCGGCTCACCGCCGCCAGCGCGCGCGTGGGGACGATCACGCCGTCCTTGCCGAGGCCGCCGAACCCGCCCTTGCGCGAGGCGCGGGCCAGCCGGTGGCCGTCGGTGGCAACGAGAGTTACCTGCTTGTCCCCCCCCTGGATGAAGACGCCGCTCAGGTTGGGCCGCGTGGCATCGGTCGAGGCGGCGTAGAGCGTGCGCGTGATCAGCCGCGCGAGCGCGTCGCCCGCGAGCATGGCCTGGTTCTCGGCCTTGAGCTCGGGCACGCGAGGGAAATCCGACGCGTCCTGGATCGGGAAGCGGGACCAGCCCTTGCCGTCGCCGTAGCGGATCTCGCACTGCTCGCCGGCGATCGAGATCTGCAGCAGGCCGCGCGGGATCTTGCGCACGACTTCGTTGAAGTGGCGGGCTGAGACGGCGACCTTGCCGACCGCCTTGACCGCGCACGGCACGGTCACCGCGGTCGTGACGTCGAGGTCGCTCCCGGTGATGCGGAGACCGACCTTGTCGGCCTCGATCAGGAGGCAGGAGAGCAGCGGCATCGGGCTCTTCGCGGAGACCGACCCGAAGGCCTTGCCCACCGCGTAAGCCAAGTCGCCCTGCTGGATGCTGAGTTCCATCGCGGTCACTCCCTGACGGGTAGGAAGTTCAAGTCCGGTCATGAGTTCGGAGCCTCTCGGCGGGGTCGTGCGGGGGCTGCTTGTGCCAGCGGTTGCATGATAGGAAGCCGGAAGGTTGATTATCAAGCACTTTCTGTTCTTCTAAGCTGTTGTTATTCAATAAGAAAGAAGATAGTCACCGTAGGGGTGGTGGAGATTGTGGAGAGTCGCCGAAGCTGACGTGTAACTGGTTGCGGCACAACGTGATATCTGGCCACGTATGGCGGTGGAATCCACGGGCGTTTCTCCACACTCCGCGGAGGGGTGCCGGACGGTCGCCGAACCGCCCACATCCCTCCACGGAGACTGCACGCGTCATCCCGATGCGAGCGTGGAGATCAGCCCGTTGACCTTCTCTCCCAGCAGGTTGTCGACGCGGATGAGACGCCCGATCTTCTCGCACGCGTACAGCACGGTGGTGTGATCCCGGCCGCCGAACGCACGGCCGATCTCCGCCAGCGAGAGGTCGGTAAGCTGCCGCATCAGGTACATCGCCACCTGTCGAGGCAGCGCGATCGTCTGGGTGCGCCGCTGACCGCACAGCACATCGATCTTGACGCCGAACCGGTCGGAGACCGCGGCCAGGATGCGCTCGGGCGTCATCTGGTCGGGTTCCGGGTTCACGTAGTGCTGCAGCACCTCCTCGGCCATCGCCAGCGTGATCTCCTGGTGCAGCAGCGATCCCAGGGCGAGCACGCGGACCAGACAACCCTCCAGGTCGCGGACGTTGCTGCGGATGCGGTCGGCGATCAGGAGCAGCACGTCGTCCGGCAGCGCCACCCCGTCCCCGTCCTGTTCGATCCGGTTGCGGAGGATCGCCATGCGGGTTTCGAGGTCGGGATGCTCGATGTCGGTGACCAGGCCCTGGTTGAAGCGCGAGGTCAGCCGCTCCTCGAGCATGGGGATGTCCTTGGGGGCCTTGTCCGCCGTCACCACGACCTGCTTGTGCGCGTCGCGGAGCGCGTTGAACGTGTAGAAGAACTCCTCCTGGGTGCTCTCCTTGCCGGCCAGGAACTGGATGTCGTCGATCAGCAGCACGTCCACGTTCCGGTACTTGTTGCGGAACGCGAGCGTCTGGGCGTGCTGGATGGAGTAGATCATCTCGTTGGTGAACCGCTCCGCGGAGACGTAGTAGACGCGTGCGTCTGGCCGCCGCTCGCGGACCGCGTGACCGATCGCGTGCAGCAGGTGGGTCTTGCCGAGACCCGAGCCGGCGAAGATGAAGAGCGGGTTGTAGGCCTCGCCCGGCCGTTCCGCCACCGCCCGGCAGCCGGCGTGGGCGAACGCGTTGCTGCCGCCCACGACGAAGCTTGAGAAGGTGAGACGCGGGTTGAGACGGCTGTCGAGCCACGCCCGATCCTCGCGCGGCGTGATCACCGGCTCGGCGGGTGCGGTGCGGACCGTCGCAAGCGGGTCCGGGGCGAGACCGGCGGATGCCGGCTCGCGGGCGATGAATCGGATCTCCGGGTCGGTGCCGAAGACCTCGCGCAGGCTCTGTTGAAGCGAGGCCAGATGGTACTGGTGGATCCAGTCGATGAAGAACGGATTGGGGACTTCGAGTTCGACGATCTGGGGGCTGAGCATGAGCGGTACGATCGGCTTGAGCCAGGTGTCGAACGCCTGCTGGGTCTCGAGTCGGGTCTGTACCGCGATGAGGACCTGCCCCCAGAGATGAGTCGTAACCTCTGATAGCGTCGGCTGGGCAGACATCTAGTGCGGTCCTTGGGGTGAAGAGTTGGGGTTTCTCCACAGGGTCCGGGGCGGTGGGAACGGGGTTCAACCGCAGCCTCGGGCCGTCTGGAGCCGTCCGATGTGGAAAGCTGGAATGGCACTTATCAACACGGGGTTGTGAAGCTACAACAACACTCATCGCAACGGTTTATGTCTTGAAATCCCTCCTCGATTCCACACGTTCTCCACAACGCGGCCTGACCGGGCCGTCGGAGGCGAAGAACATGGCCAGAGAGTGAGCGCCGGCGAAGGCTGCAGCCCCTGCGACGGCAATGAGTTGTGTGGGTTTTTGCCGGGTCCCTGGAGCGGCCCTGACCGGGGCTCTTCTCCGAGGGCGGGGAACGCTAGCACCGAGGGCCGGGGGTGGCAAGGCCGATGAATGGCGACCACGATGTCCCGCAACACGTTGTGATGAAATGGCATCCCGGCCGGCAGGAGGGTGTGGTGCCCACCCGTTCAGTCCGCCCGCCGCCGGATCGTCCATGGGCCATCCGGATTGATGGTCATCGGGACGGGCCGTGACGCGCCAGATGGGGCCTAGAACGGCAGGTTGACCCCGGTCGCGAACCCCACGTCGTCGTTGTAGCGATCGGTGATGAACAGCTGCATCTC
>JBKJXJ010000356.1:0-8605 GCA_046716125.1 Candidatus Eiseniibacteriota bacterium | reverse complement strand
GTGCTGGGCGCTCCGGGCGCAAGCGCACACGCGCGCGGCGGGGCGGGGTCTGCGCGGAGCGGGGCGGGTGAGGCGCGGGCCGGTGGCGTCGCCGCCGTGGCGCGCGGCGAGGACCGAGCGCCATCTGCTCGCCTGCAACCTCGGCGGCTGAAGACAAAAGATGGCTGGGACGTCCTGATCGGCCGCAACAACGACGGCAACGACTACGTTACCCACCACCTCGCGCGCCCCGAGGACTACTGGTTCCACGTCCACGGCGCCGCCGGGTCCCACGTCGTGCTGAGGCGCGGGAAAGGGGCGAACGAGCCGTCAAAGGCGACGGTCGAGGAGGTCGCCTCGTGGGCCGCGTTCTATTCGCAGGCGAGGACCGCCGGCAAGGTGCCGGTGATCGTGACGCGCAAGAAGTACGTCCGGAAGCCGCGCAAGGGCCCGCCGGGACTGGCGCTGTGCACGAACGAGAAGACGGTGATGGTGCGGCCGGAGGAGCCGGAGAAAGAACGCGGGGCTGAGACGGACCCGGCACCTGCGGTCACTCCGCGCGCAAGATCTTGATAAGCCGGTCGCGGGCCTGAGCCAGGCGAGAGATCGCCGTTGAGCTGGAATACATGCCGTAATCGTCCGCTTGCAGCGCGGGTCCGTAGTCCCCGAAGTCATCAACGACTTCGGATGCCATGCAGTAAAGCTCATAGGCGAGATCGGGGTGCTCACCGAGCACCCTCGCAATTCGCGCCGCCATCGCATCGTTGGACATGGACGTAGCCTGGCCAGGATTGCCGTTGGGTGCAAGTCGATTCGGCCACTGGATCGCTGAAGCCAACGGCACCAATGGTCCTCCCCATGCCCTACCTCAGGCAATGATGGGGGCGATGCCAACCTCGCGAAGATAGTCGTACGTGGCGTCGTAATACTCGGGTGGTCGTGTCGGGTCGGCCGGGTTGCCTGGTGGAACAAAGATCACCATGCCCTGCCGAGCCCGGGTGAGAAGCACTCGATACGCATTGACGAGGTATTGCTTACGCTCTTGGGCGACAACCCTTTGCCACCCCTTCGCATTGAAGGATCGGTGCTGCCAAGCTTGTCCGTCAAAACGAAGATCGGCATCCCAGGAAACACACATCCAGTCGAGCTCAAGCCCCTGGATCTGGTACTCGGTGGCCGCATCCTCCAAATAGAAACTCGACCGGGTGTCGTCGGCCATGTTGAGGAACCAGTGAACCGGGTTGATCTCCACACGAACATCCACAGCATGTGGTTTGAGTCGTTGAGCTCCCGAACTTGCCACCAAGCCGTAGCGCTCGGAGCCGCGGGCGCGCTTGCGAGTCCAGGCCTTTGCAAGTTCGAGGTCGCGAGTGACGACGATCGGGTATCGTTCAGTCACCAGTCGCAGCAACTCGCTGGCCCTACTCCTATCAAGGTCGAGCAGCGCCTTGACGAACGCTGATACCTTCTCGGACCGGAAAGCGCGCATGGACACGGAAAGATGAAGCTCAGGATCCCGTTCAACCGATGCGACGCCATCCAGTCTCTCAAGTGAGTGGCCCGCGGCGTACTCGCTGTCAGAAAGCTCGGGTGAAATGTATGCGCGCCACGTGGGGAAGTGCTCCCTCACAGCGTCGAGCCAGGTGCTGATCCCGGCTTCACCAGTGTTGATTTCTTGCCCACCGCCAACAAGACAGATGACGACAGCCCAGTCGGGATGCCGGTCCATGTACTCGATGAGAAATTGCGGCTCAGACCGATCAAACCCCGGTTGTCCCTTCTTACGCTTCATGAAGTCGGCCGTTTTGGCGAGGTCCCAGGCTCGCTGAGCCTCGTCGAAGATGACAACGCGGTCGTGTGGCACCTCGCGAGAATCCAGCGTGCGGACGCCCTCGTCGCGAAAGTGGTGCACATTCTGAATGAACGGCTTGAGCTCCTGCGACACCACTCCCTTGCGCGTGGAGGTACCGGCCGCCTTCCGCCGGGCGACCTCATCGCGAGTAAGCGCTTCGCGCAACACCGCGACCAGCGGGCCATTGCCCGAGAGGAATACGGCGGGTATCGCGTCCTCGTTGCGCCGGTGGCGAGTCGCTACGTTGAGCCCCACAAGTGTCTTGCCGGCACCTGGGACTCCTGTCACGAATACGATCGCCTTGAACCGATCGCGAGCCGCAGCCTCGATGACCGACTCCACTGCTCGTGAGGTAGTGGTTAGGTTCTTTGCCCCGGCGTCATTGCGTGAGATCGCCTCCACGGTGTGGCGCGAGTACAGCGCTTGGGCTGCTTCGATGATCGTGGGGGTTGGCCGGTATGGGGCCTCGATCCACGCGGCGCCGTCCAGCACGGGCCCCGCCGCTCCCATCCGACTCTCCCGCATTGCTTGCGCCAGCCCTCCCGCATTGGAACGTCGCGGTGGGTGCACTCCATCTGGGTGGGATGGCTGCCATTCACTGTCAGCATCTGGCGCGTCGGTGGCGAGGAGGATGGGGAAAATGGGCGCATCATGGCTTGCCGCATGGAAGTTCTTCAGGTCGAGCGCGTAATCCCACGCCTGATTGAAGTCGGATCGGGTGTACGCCCGTTCGCCCACCTTGAACTCAATGGGGATGAGGGCAGAACCGGTGATGACCACTGCGTCGACGCGGGAGCCTAAACGCGGAATGTCGAACTCGAGGACCACCCAGCCTTCCTTGCCCGCGAGCGCCGCGCGAAGGATCGCGACCTCCCTTCGCCACGCGCTTTTCTGCGCCGGCGTGTCCTCAAACTGACTTGCATTGGCGAGTTGCCCAATGATCTGCAGATCAGGGGTCTCAAGGAATAGCGCAATAGGCGCCGCATACCACGCAGAAGTGCGGGGCCGGTTGTTGGGCGCTGGCGGCACGGAGGGACTATGCATCAAGAGCGCCGGGGCCTACCAGCGACGGCCGCGGGGCCAGCCCGAAATACCACGCCGAGCTGGGACTGTCTGCAACATCGCTACCTCCCCGCCTTCCTCTCATCCCCGCTCCGCACCGTCCACCCTTCGCGATCACCGTGCTCAAGCAGCGGCACGGCATACTTCCTCGAGACTCCCGAGATCTCCTTGAACTCTGCAACGTTCAGCGTGGCCTTTTTCGCGAAGTGAGCGGCCAGTTTGGTCCGCAGCCCCTCTAGCTGCCGCGCAGTGTAGGTGAACTCTTGGCTCACGCGCACGAAGCGGCCAAGGAAGTAGCCGAGCGACAGGACCTCCGGGCCGGCGGCTCCGAGCTTCGCCAGCCATGCAGCGGTCTCGGGTACCGCGAGACCCGTCGCCTCCAGCTCCGCCTCGAGCCGCTCGAGTGCGGCCATCGTGGCCGCCGGCGGCTCCCAGGGTTGTCCGGCCTCGCGCACACGCTCGCCGCGCAGTTCCATCTTGCCTGACGCGATCAGCGACTCGAACGCCGCGTCGAACAGTCCGCCGTCCACGGCAGTCTTCAGCCCGCTCTTCAGCTCGCCCTTAGGGATCCCGAACCGTGCCGGGTATTTCGTCGCGTAGGCGCCGATCTCGCGCTCCAATGACTCGAGCGCCGTGGCCCAGCGGGCCGGTGAGACCCATCGCCCCGTCCCGGCCTGGACCACCTCGCCGCCAGCCGCCAGCCGCGCCAGCGCCGCGCTCACGGCCGCCTCGCTCTCCCCCACCGCCTGGGCGAGCAAAGCCGTCGCGGTCAGCTTTGATTCCGCAGCCAGCCGCTCCAACAAACGCGCTTCCAGAGATCCGCTCTCATACACGGCGAGCGAATCGAGTCCACCCGCGCGTCGGCGCCGGCGGGTCGCGACCGGCTCGATCACCGTCCCGCCCCCGACCGTGCGCGAGGGCGAATACGCGCGCACAACGAACCGGTCGCCGCGCGCGGCCACGGCGGGCTTCTCGAGCAGTACCTGCGCAAGCGCGGAACCACCGGCCGCAAGGATCGTCCCCTCGAGCAGCACCAGCCGCCCGATGATCTCGCTCGCGCCGAGATGGAATCGCACGCGCGTCGCGGCCTTCCACTCACGTGGGTAGTCCGGCAGCAGCTCGAACCGCACGTCGAGCACCGACGATGCCCGTAGCGAACCGGGAGCCGCGAGCCAGTCGCCGCGGGCTACCTGCTCCTTGGCGACACCGTGTACCGCCACCGCGGTGCGCTGTCCGGCGCGCGCTTCCTCGACGGTGGCGCCGTGCACTTGCACCCGGCGCACGCGCACGGCGTGGCCGCCGGGCAGCAACTCGAGCGCATCGCCCATCCGCAGCGTCCCTCGCCACAGCGTTCCGGTGACCACCGTGCCAAATCCCTCCACCGTGAACACCCGGTCGATCGGCAGTCGCACGGGGGCGTCGAGTGCGCGTCCTGGCGCCTCCGCCAGTGCCGAATCGATCGCCGCGAGCAGCGCCGGCTGCCCGGCGCCCGTCACGGCGGAGAACTCGACGATCGGCGCCCCGGCGAGCGGCGTCTTCGCCAGCAACGCGCGCACCTCGCGCGCCACCTCGTCCAGCCACTCGCGCTCGACCAGATCGCTCTTGGTGAGCACGACGATGCCGCGCGCGATGCCGAGGAGCCGGACGATCGCCAGGTGCTCGCGGGTCTGGGGCATCACGCCCTCGTCGGCGGCGATCACGAGCAACACGAGATCGATGCCGCCGACGCCGGCGAGCATGTTCTTGACGAACCGTTCGTGCCCGGGAACATCCACGATGCCGACGTGCACGCCGGCAGGGGTGACGAGCGGGGCGAAGCCGAGGTCGATCGAGATGCCGCGCTTCTTCTCTTCGGGCAGGCGATCGGTGTCCACGCCGGTGAGGCGGCGCACGAGGGCGGTCTTGCCGTGGTCGATGTGGCCGGCGGTGCCGACGATGGCGAGGCGCGTGACGGACGTCTCCGCCGGGGCGGCCGCGGCGACGCCCGCCCTGGGGGACTTAGAAGGCGCGGGGGTCATAGGGGCGACATTGTACGCGAGGCGATGGCTCGGGCGATCGCGCCCCGGCTATGCCCGCCCGCGACTTTTGGCGGCGAGCGACCGGATCTTCGCCAGGTCCAGCACGCCTTTGGCGCCCCAGCCGCGCACTCCGGCGGGGATGCCGGGGCGAAAGCTCTCGTACAGGCTGTAGGCGCTAATCGCCAGCTCGACCTTGTCGAGCGACCTGGCCAGCGCCGTCATCGCCGCGCGCGCGTCGTCGAGTGCATCGCCGAACTTGCTCCCGAGATAGCGGTGGACGCTCGCGGGCACGGCCGGCTTGCCCTTGCTCGTCGCCCGCAGGCCATCGGCGGTGTGCACGGCGGGAACGAGCCGGTTGCAGAGCATGACTTCGATCTCGTCGCCCGGTTTCGGCGCCTTCGCCTTCTTCTCGACCGCGCGCTTCTCGGCGGGCTTGGCGATCCCGAGCGAGCGCGCCTTGGCGGCGGCATTGAGGCCCGCGACCGCGTGGCCGAGGGTCACGGCCTCGTCGCGATCGTAGCCGAGCCGCTCGGCGACGACCGACGCCCACAGCGTGAGCACAGGGGCACGATTGATGGTGACGGTATGGGTGCCAGCCATGGCGCGATTATCGCCGAGGGCGCGGGGAGACGTCCACGTCGCAGGCGCCAGATCGTGGGCGCCCCGCCGATCAGCCGGGCGCGACCTGGGCGAGCCAGTTGCGCAGCGTGCTGTCGTAGCCCGCGGGGTCGAAGTTCCAGGACTGGACGTGGCCGGCGCCCTCCGTCTTCACGAAGGTGACCCGCTCGCCCAGCAGTTGCGCGAACGCCTCGCTGCTGGCGATCGGCACCTTCCGGTCCGCGGTGCCGTGGAAGAGCAGGACCGGCACCGGCCGCCGGAACTGGGTTCGCCATGCACCGGGCCCGGTCTCGCGCCAGGAGTACCCGGTGCGCAATGTCACCATCGCCTTTGCGACCGGAGCCAGCATGGGCGCCACGCCGCCCTCCTTCTGCGCGCCGCGCGCGACCACGGCGCTCCAGTCCAGGACCGGAGCATCGAGGACGACGCCGGCGACCTGGTCGGCGTGCGGGGAGTGACGCAGGAACTCCGCGATGATCGTCCCGCCCATGCTGTAGCCGATCAGCACGACTCGCCGGGCGCCCTGGGCGCCGCGGGCGAGCTGGACGAAGGCCTCGAGGTCTTCCCACTCGGTGGCACCGAGATGACACAGTTCGTCGCGGGCGGTCGGCGCTCCGAGATCGTTCCGGTAGCTGATGACGAGCGACGGGTATCCGAGCGTCGTCACGGCCGGCAGCAGGCGCAAGGCTTCGCCGCGGGTCGCGTTCATCCCGTGCACGAACACCACCGCCGTCGAGCGCGAGCCGGGGACCGCCCAGGCCGGGAACGTTCCCAGCTCGGTCGCGAAGTTCAGGGACTGGTAAGCCAGGCCGAGGGTGCGAAACGGATCGCCGAGGTATGGATAGGCGCGCAGATCCACGCGGTCGCCCGCGGCCAGCGTGCCTTCGGTGGCGTGGAACCGGCGCCGCACGGCTTCGCCATCGAGGGCGATGCGCTCCCCGATGACGCCGGCCCCGCGCGGCCATTCGAGGAACCACGTGTGGCCTTCTCGCGCGACCCGGGTGCCGGAGAGGGTGATCGTTGAATCATCGACCGCCGAGACGACGATATCGGACTCGAGCGGCCGCGTCGGCTTGGGCCGGATCAGCTTGTCCGAGAAGTACCAGCCGCCGGCGGCGATGCCGGCGACCGCGAGGACGAGGAGGATCGCGGCGACAATCCCGCGAAAGTTGAAGTCGCGCGCGCCGCCTTGTTGCACATTGGTCGGAGTGGACACCTCGGGAGTATCGCGTCGCGGCGGGGCAGAATCCACGGGAACTAGCGACGGTAGATCTCGCGCCGACGTCTGTTCATTCAATCAGCGCCCCAGGACCGCCTTGATCTTTTCCCAGGGGCGAGTGCCTTCGGCCTTGGCCTCCGCGAGTGCGGTGCGGGCCTCTTCCAGATCCAAGCGGTCCTCGAGCTCTTCCAGCAGCTCCAGGTCCTCGACCGGAACCATGGCAGCGACCAGCTTTCCATGGCGCTCGAGGAGGATCCGGTCACGTTTGAATGCCACGCGATTCAGGCTCACCGCAAAGTGCTGGCGAACCTTGCTCGCCGCCTCCGTGACAGTGACGGCTTCTTGCGACCGGCCTTTCCGTGAGCGCCGACGCGGAGGACGCTGGGACTTGGTCGGGGACCTGCGCATCGCCATAGCCATCTCCGATTTGTACGAAACGTACTTCTCGTACAGATCATGAGGCCATCGTCCGATCCGGTCAAGCTCCGAATCGGCCTACTCCCTCACCCGCTTCACCCGCGCGTGCTCGTCAGGCGACCGCTCCGCGGCCCCTGCCATTGCGCGCGGCCGGCATGCCTCGGCGCTTTTTCTCCACGGTCCGGCGCCACGCCTTGCTCAACGCGAATCGCTTGGAAGTCGCCGGGACAAACCGCACATCGACCCGCCAACCAAAGGCTTTCGCGATGCGCCGCAGCATCGAGACTGAATGCGCCGTGTAGTTCGTGTCCTCCAGGCGACTGATCACCGACGCCGTCGTGCCAATCCGCGCCGCAAGGGCCCGCTGACTCAAGCGGGCGGCCGTGCGAAGGTCGTAGATCTGCTGGGCGATGTCGGACTTGAGGCGTTCATCATCGAGTGCGGCAATCTCGCGGGGGCGTCCCGCGAAATACCGCTCAAACAGGATCTTGACCCCATCCGAGGTCACACCTCGATTCTGTTTCATTCGCTCTCCTCCGCCAGATAGCCATACTTCGCCGGATCAGACTCGAATCTCCACCGACGCTGGATGGCCAGGTCGATCGCCCGGCTCGGCACCGCCGAGCCCGCTTTTGCGATGCCGTGCGAAACCACGACGGACGCGCGGCCGTGAAAGAAGTAGAGCATCCGGTAGTTCGCCTCAGGTCGCCTCAGCCGCAACTCGTAGATCCCTTCCCGAAGGTAGTCTGCCACCGGTCGTCGCAGCTCATGGCCGGCAATACTCAACTGTTCAATCCTGTCCCAACACTTCCTTCTCGTCTCAGGCGGCAAAGCCTGCATCCACTCCAGGATCGGCACTCGTCCATCGGCCTCCCGGAAAAACACGACTTCCGGCACCCGCAGGCCCTCCGATTGTTCGCGATATTGCGAACATGGTCAAGGGACTTTCGCGGGGGTCTGTCTGCATTCGGGGTGCGAGAAACCATCGGGGCAGGGTCGAGACCAGGGGCTCTCTCCGCCGGCGGGAGCAACGTGGCGAAGTCGCGAGAGTACGACGCCAGGGCCCGAGCGCAAAGCCCGAACCCGTCTTCTTCTACTCCCTCACCCGCTTCACCCGCGCGCCGAGCTGGACCAGCTTCTGGTCCAGCGCCTCGTAGCCGCGATCGAGGTGGTAGATGCGCGAGATGCGCGTCTCGCCCTCGGCGACCAGGGCGGCCAGCACCAGGGCGGCGCTGGCGCGGATGTCGGTCGCCATGACCGGGGCGCCCTGCAGATGTTCGACGCCGCGGATGGTAGCGACGTTGTGGTCGAGGCGGATCTCGGCGCCCAGCCGCGCCAGCTCGGGCACGTGCGTGAAGCGGTCGAGGTAGATCGTGTCGGTGATGACGCTCTCGCCGTCGGCGATCGAGCAGAGCGCCATCATCTGCGCCTGCATGTCGG
>JBKJXJ010000355.1:0-3800 GCA_046716125.1 Candidatus Eiseniibacteriota bacterium | reverse complement strand
GCGCGACGCCGTGCTCACGTTCATGGCGTCGACCAGGTCCTTGTCGATGACGCCGTTCGCATCCAGGCGGTGGCGCTCCTGGAACAGCACCACGGCCTTCTGCAGCTCCGCGTCGTACCGGGGTGATCCGGCCTGACCATCCGCCAGCTCGCCCGTGGCGATCAGCCGCGCGCGCACGGCCGGGATCCTCGCATCGTCCCCGCCGGGCTTGATCGGAGCACCCGGGGGCACCGGCTCCCATCCACCCTTCGCTTCGATCTCCCTGAGCCGGGCGAGCGCCCCGGCAAGGCCCTTATAGATGAAGTGCCTGGGCCTCGCGTCTTCGATGGCCGCGGCCACCGACCCGGCCCCCGCGATGCGGGCCAGCTCGTGGTCAAGCGGAGGCGCCCCCTCGCGCGGATCCACGTTCCAGCGCGGATCCAGGGTGCGCGGCAGCACACGCCCGTATCGTAGATCGTCGATGAGACCTGCGACCGCGTCCGTGATCAGGATGTCGAGATCCGCTTCGATCTCGGCGGTCGAAGACGCCTTTCGCTGGACCAGAAGAGACTCGATCGCGGCGAGGTGATAGGCCTCGGGGTTCAGCCCGTCCCGCCCGGCGCCACGGATCGCCTGTCCGATGGTTCCGGCATCGCCATCCTTCCAGGCGGGTTTGAAGCCACGTCCTTCATAGAATCGGGCCAGCGTCTCGCGGGCCGTCAGGCGCTCGCCGCGGACCCTGGCCGTCGTTTCTTTCAATGAACCAAGCCGGCTTTTCAAGACCCTGGTGACTTCGGATGTACGCGGACCTCCCCCGCCGCACCCCCAGAGCGTCCCGGCCAGCGCGATCGACAGCAGCCCGACACGTGTGATCGTCACCGCGGAACTCCTTTGGGGCCGCCGGAAACCCACCGGGCAGCGGGATGTCGAGGCACACCCACGGGTCACCTCGGCTCCCCCGCGCGGCTGCTGTCCACGACAGCGAGCGTGTCGGAGGACGCAAGTTCGGGGCCGAGAAGTGTGTCGGGCGCACAGTAACCCTTTGGCGCGGTTCCGGGCAGGAACGGAACGGGCTGGGCGCGGCATTCGCGGGTCGCCAGAAGACCGCTCCAGGGTTCGATGTCGCGCCACTCGAGCGCGGCGTCGCTCGCGAAGCCGCGCGGCGGGAAACCCTGCAGCATGGGGCCGACGATCCACGCCCAGGCCGGCAACGCGGTGTCCACCGCGAGCCGGCCCATGCTGCGCGGACGATCGTGGCCGAGCCAGATCCCGGCGACGATGTCGGGCGTGAAGCCGACGAACCACGCGTCCTTGTATTCATCGGTGGTGCCGGTCTTGCCCGCGACCGGGCGGGTGAACCCGTACACGTTGCGCAGTGGATAGGCCACGCCGAAGCGCACGACGTTCGTGAGCAGGCCGGTCATGAGCGCGGCGACCGGCTCGGGGATCGCGCGGGACGCATCCGGGGGCTTCGGCGTCGCCTCCGGAGCGGGCGTGCCCGCGGTCGTTGATGGATTGGGCCGGTCACCCCGCGCGCCGGCCACGACCCGACCCGAACGATCCACGACCGCATGGAGTGCCGTCGCCGGAACCAGCACGCCGCCATCACCGAACACCGCGAAGGCCCGCGTCAGGTCGAGCAGCGTGGACTCGTTGCTGCCGAGGCCGATGCTCATCACCGGCTTCAGCTCCCCGAGCCCGAAGCGGCGGGCGACCTTCGCCACGTACTCGGGGCCGACCCGATCCACGAGGTTGGTGGTGGCGACGTTGAGCGAACGTTCGAGCGCCTTCACCAGCGCGACTCGCGCGTGATTCGACCCGTCGTCGTTGCGCGGCGTCCACGGGCCCAGGTCGGTCTGGAACGTGCGCGGCAGGTCGGGCACGACGGTCGAGGGCGTAAGCCCCTGGCCGGCCGCGAAGGCCGCGGCGTAGACGATCGGCTTGATGGCGGATCCGGTCTGGCGGCGCGCCTGGAAGGCGCGGTTGAAGTCGCCGGCGACGGGCGCGCGTCCGCCCACCAGCACGCGCACAGCACCGGTCCCGGGCTCGAGCGCGACGAAGGCCCCCTCGAGCGGCGTCCCCCCGCCGCCGCCGCCATCGAGCGCCTTCACCGCCCCGGCCAGGCCGCCCTCGGCCCCCTGCTGCCAGGCGATGTCCATGCGGGTGAAGACGGTGAGCCCATGGCGTGTCACCACCTCGGGCGCGAACCTGGCCGCCAGCTGCTCGCGCACGAACCCGACGTAGGACGGGAACCGTTCGACCGGCGGGGCGCCGCGCCGCACGTTGAGCGGCCGCCGGGCGAGCGCCGCCGCGCGCTCGGGGGCGAGCCGGCCGGCGGCGACCATGTCGCGCAGCACGCGGTTCCGGCGCGTGCGCACGAGCGCGGCGCGCTTGAAGGGATCGAAAACGTTGGGCGCCGGGATCATGGCGGCGAGGGTCGCGCCCTCGAGCGCGCCGAGCGAATCGAGCGGCGCATCGAAGTACCAGCGCGCCGCCGCGGCGATGCCACCGATGCTGTAGCTGCCCGCCTGTCCCCAGTAGACCGAGTTCAGGTACATCTCGAGGATCCGCCGCTTGCCGAGCGCCACCTCGAGCCCGAGCGCCAGCGGCACCTCGGCGAGCTTCCGCCAGAGCGTGCGGTCGCGGCCGAGGAAGAGGCCTCGGGCGAGCTGCTGGCTGATCGTGCTGCCACCTTCGCGCACCTCGCCGGCGCGGACATTGGACCTCAGCGCCCGCGCGTAGCCGCGCAGGTCCACTCCGATGTGCGAATGGAAGCGGCGGTCCTCGGAGGCGACGATGGCGTCGCGCACCGGCTCGGGCACCGCGTCGATATCGACCCAGGCACGCCAGGTCCGATCCGGATCGAGGAGCAGGGCCATGAGGATCGGCTCGAGCCTCGGGGGCCCGGGCGTCTCCTCCTGGCGCCCGGGCGCACGAGTCGAGGCGCGCGGCCCGCGCACGGCGTCGAGATGCTGGACCGATGCGAGCCGGCCATCGCGGATGCTCAGTCGCACGCGCTCGGGCGGGGCATTCCCGCGCGGATCGGGCGCTTCGTGGAAGCCCCGCAGGGCGATCTCGAAGACGCCGCCGCGGCGCGTGAAGGTGCCGGCCGGCGTGGCGTCTCCCGACATCTGTCTGTAGTCGCGCGCCGCGAGCTGGGCCAGGAGATACTCGACCGGCAGGATGCGTCCTGCCTCCAGCGGCACGTCATCGGAGTAGACGCGCGAAGGAAAGGTCCAACCCGGGCCGGTCGCGTGACCGGACCGAAGCGCTGCGACCCGGAACCAGAAGAGACTGAAACCCGCGAGCAGGCCGACCGCCAGGGCCGCGACCACCAGCAGCCAGCGACGGCCGGTTGGAGGGCGCGCTGGAGGGGGCACGAGGTGCTCTCGGAGAGGACGCCGCGGGTTCCGGAGCTAGCCGCGCGGGGTCGCCGGCGACGACGTGCCGCGTGGCTTCTCGGTGAGCATCTCCCCCACGGTCTGCCCGCGCCGCGCCTTCGGGATCGCGCCGGCGACGACCAGCCCCGCCGTCACCAGGATCAGGTTCTTGATGACGAACTCGCCTTCCTGGGTGAGGAGCAGCGGTTTGCCGTCGAGGAACGTGCGCTCGGGGAGGATCACAAAGACGGCGAACGTCCCCGCCATCTGAAGGAAGAACATAAGCAGCGTGAGCCGAATCGCCCACCCGGTCAGGAGCCCGATGCCCACCAGGACTTCGAGGGCCCCCATGCCCACGACGGCGAGCGTATGGGGCAGCCAGAATAGCGTGCTGGCGACCAGCGATTCAACCGGACTCACCCCGAACAGCTTGAGCCCC
Source organism: Candidatus Eiseniibacteriota bacterium (assembly GCA_046716125.1). Lineage (GTDB taxonomy): Bacteria > Eisenbacteria > RBG-16-71-46 > RBG-16-71-46 > RBG-16-71-46 > WS-11. Next base: position 2 of record JBKJXJ010000355.1, on the reverse strand, counting down.
CC
>JBKJXJ010000354.1:0-4977 GCA_046716125.1 Candidatus Eiseniibacteriota bacterium | reverse complement strand
ACGCAGTTCGGCATCAAGCCTCCGAAGATGATGCTCGGGACGATCAAGACATCGGACAAGGTGGTCGTCCACATCGATCTCGTGATCGGCGCGGCGGACGGGGTCCGGTCCGCCAGCTCGAGCCACTGAGGGGATCGTGACGCGCGCGGCGGCGGGTGGAGGCTGGAGCGGGGCGGTCGGGCTCGCGTTGGCCTCCGCGCTCTGGGCCGGCGTCGTTCCGGCGACCGCCGCGGACGACGTGGAGGGTGACGCGGACGGGGTGACCGTGAGCGTCACCCGCGGCCCCGCGGGCCTCAAGGTGGATGGCCGCTGCCTCGTCCGTGCCCCGGTATCGGTGGCCTGGGAGGTGCTCACCGACTACGACGGTATCACCCGGTTCGTTTCATCCATCCGGGAGAGCCGCGTCGCGGGCCGCAGCGACCACCACGTCGTGGTCGAGCAGGTGGCGGTGGGACGCCTGCTCCTGTTCCGCAAGCGATTCCGGGCCACGCTGTTCGTCGAGGAGACCCCGCCTACGCGGATCCGCTTCGAGGACGTGCTCGGCCGTGACTTCGAGGACTACCGCGGCGAATGGCGGATCGAGGAACGGCCGGGCGGCGTCGAGATCGTCTATCGGGTGAACGCCCGGCCCTCGTTCTCGGTCCCGGATTTCGTGGCCCGCGGACTGTTCCGGCGCACCGCGCGCGAGCTGCTCTCGCAGGTGAGGTCGGAGATGGAGCGCCGCGCGGGCCAGGGGCTCCCGGCGCAGGCCGGGGACCAGGCGCACGAGGCGGACGGCTCGACCCGATGAAGGCCGGGCGACTCGCGGTCGGTTTGGAGAGGAGGCAGCCATGACCACCCAGGCAGCGGTGAACACGACCGGACGGAAGGTCCAGAGGCCGGAGGTCATGCTCGCCAACGTGTTCCGCGGCGTCGGAGAGTTCGGCATCGAGGAGGTCGAGCGTCCCCACGCCGGCCCGGGAGAGGCGGTGATCCGCGTCACCCTCACCACGATCTGCGGCACCGATCTCCACATCGTGCGGGGCGAGTACGCCGTGAGGCCGGGGCTGGTCATCGGCCACGAGCCGGTCGGCGTCATCGAGGAACTGGGTGAGGGGGTCACTGGCTACGCCCTCGGGGATCGGGTGCTGGTGGGCGCGATCACGCCCTGCGGCCAGTGTCACGCGTGTCTGTCGGGCCACGCCGCCCAGTGCGGGCATGGCGCCGGATACGAGGCGCTCGGCGGATGGCGGATGGGGAACACGATCCATGGGGCGCAGGCCCAGTACGTGCTCATCCCCCACGCGCAGGCAAACCTGGCGAAGATTCCCGACGGACTCAGCGACGAGCAGGTCGTGTTGCTGTCCGACATCGCTTCGACCGGCTTCAGCGGGGCCGAGTCGGGAGGGGTCCGGATCGGCGACAGCGTCGTGGTCTACGCCCAGGGTCCGATCGGGCTGTGCGCGACGCTGGGCGCCAGGCTGATGGGCGCGGCGCTCGTCATCGGCGTCGACGGCGACGATTACCGGCTGGCGATGGCGCGCCATATGGGCGCCGACATCGTGCTCGACCACCGGCACCGGGATGTGGTCGGCGAGGTCAAGCGCCTGACCGGCGGGGGCGCGGACGTCGCGATCGAGGCCCTCGGCCAACAGGCCACGTTCGAGAACGCGCTTCGCTCGCTCCGCCCCGGCGGCACGCTCTCGAGCCTCGGCGTCTACTCCGGCAAGCTCCACATGCCCTACGACGCGTTCGCGGCCGGCCTCGGCGATCACCGTGTCGTCACCACCCTGTGCCCGGGCGGCAAGGAGCGCATGCGGCGGTTGATGGAGATGGTCCGCACGCAGCGTGTCGATCTCACCCCGCTGATCACGCACCGCTACCGGCTGGAGGAGATTGGAGAAGCCTATCGCCTCTTTGGCGAGCGACAGGGGGCTGTGATCAAGGTGGCGATCCGGCCATAGCGGCCGCCGCGCCCCGGATCGTACGAAGGAGGAGCCATGAAGATCTTGATCGGTGTCGACGACTCGCCGCACTCGCGCGCGGCGGTTGAATACGTACGGAAGATGACCTGGCCCGAAGGGAGCGCGATCAAGGTGCTCTCGGTGGTCCGGCCGGTGGTCGCCTTGCACGCCGAGGCCTATGTACCGCCCGCCGCGTTATTCGAAGAGATGAGTGAGGAGTCGGTCCGGTTCCACCAGGAGAAGGCGGCCAGCGCCGAGCAGGAGCTACAGGGGACCGGGTTCAAGACCGAAGCGATGATCCTGAACGGCGATCCCCGCACCGAGCTGGTGGAGGCGGCACGCACGGAGCAGGCCGATCTATTGGTCGTCGGATCGCACGGGCGTACCGGAATGGCGAAGCTGCTCATGGGCAGCGTCGCCTCGTACGTGGTCACGCACGCGCCGTGCAGTGTTTTGGTGGTCAAGCTGAAGGAATCGCACGGGACGGGGCGTGTGGCGGACCGGCATGTCCCCTGACAACCCGGAAGATGATGGCGCAGCTCAACCAAGCCTCCCGTCCGCGGACGGGGTGACTCGAGAAGGGATGGAATCGATGCTGAAGGTGTCCTGGTGTGCGCTGATCATCGCGGTGATCGCGGCCGGAGCAACCGGTTGCGGCGCGAAACCGGAGCCGGCGGCCGGGCCGGCGGCCGCGATTCCGGCGTCGTCGGCCGGCGCCGGCCTGGCGACCCTGCCCGCGAACCTGGACCAGGGGCCGCGCGCAGGCGAGGCGAAGTATGACGAAGCCGACGCCAGGCTCGGCGAAGCCCTGTTCAAGGACAAAGGGTGTTCGGCCTGCCATTCCTTCGGCAAGCGCGTCACTGGGCCCGATCTCGCGGGCGTGAGCATGCGGCGCACCGCGGCGTGGATCGAGAACCAGATCCTGCACCCGGACCTCATGGTGAAGCAGGATCCGATCGCGCGGGAGATGTTCGCCCAGTTCGCGCTGCAGATGCCGAACCAGGGACTCACCGCCGATGAAGCGCGTGCCGTCATCGAGTACTTCAAGCACCTGGATCACGAAGCGGGCGAAGGCCGCGAGGCCGGAAAGGAGAAGCACTGATGAAGCGCTGGATCATTCTCTCGCTTGCGGGGGTCGTCGTGCTGGGTCTGGCCTCCCAGTTGCCGGGATGCGCCGCGAGCCGCGGGGGCGCGGGCGCCTCCGCCGCACAGAAGGTCTACGTCAAGCCCGGGGAGCACGACACGTACTACGGATTCATCTCGGGCGGACATCACGGCAACGTCTACGTGTACGGGTTCCCGTCGTGCCGGCACATCACCACCATCCCGGTGTTCACGCCGGAACCCGCGGTGGGCTACGGCTACGACGAGGAGTCCAAGGAGATGCTGGGCGGGTTCACCTGGGGCGACGCGCATCATCCGGGCCTGTCCGAGACCGACGGCGACTATGACGGCCGCTGGCTGTTCATCAACGACATGCCCGGCGCACGCATCGCACGCATCGATCTCAAGGACTTCAAGACCAAGCAGATCTTCGGGCCGATCGCCAACCTCTCGGCGGCCCACGCCTGCCCCTTCCCGACCCCCAACACCGAGTACGTGTTCGCCGCCTCGCGCTTCTCGGCGCCGGTGCCGAACCGCTTCGTCAAGGTCGAGGACTACGTGAAGGAGTTCCGCGGGCTCATCGCCGGCATCAAGGTGGACCCGAAGGACGGCACCATGTCCATGGGCTTCGAGATCCTGATGCCGCCGTTCCACTGGGATCTCGCCGACGCCGGCAAGGGTCCCAGCCACGGATGGGAGTTCTTCTCCTGCTACAACAGCGAGATGGGGTTCGACTCGCTCGAGGTCAAGGCGTCCCAGGCCGAGATGGACTTCGTCGCGGCGGTGGACTGGCGGGCGGCCCAGAAGGCGGTGGATGAGGGCAAGGCGAAGATGATCGGCGGCGCGCCGGTGCTCGACCCGGCCACGGTCAAGGGCATCGTCTATCTCATCCCGACGCCCAAGAGCCCGCACGGGGTGGACGTGAACCCGGGCGGCGAGTACATCATCGCCTCGGGCAAGCTCCAGGCCGAGACCAGCGTCTTCTCATTCGCCAAGATGAAGGCCGCGATCGACGCCGGCAAGTTCGACGGCGACCGCATGGGCGTGCCGGTCCTTAAGTACGAAGACGTGCTCGAGGCCAAGGTCCCGGTCGGCCTGGGCCCGCTTCACACCCAGTTCGACGACAAGGGCTACGCCTATACGTCGCTGTTCCTGGACTCGCAGATCGCCAAGTGGAAGGTGGGTCCGCCCTGGGACGTGGTGGACAAGATCGACACCTACTACTCGATCGGCCACCTGATGGCCTCCGAGGGCGACACCCGACACCCGACCGGCGATTACGTGGTCGCGCTCGACAAGCTCTCGAAGGACCGCTACCTCAGCGTGGGTCCGACCCACCCCGAGGCGGCACAGCTCATCGACCTACGCGGCCCCAAGATGGAGCTGCTCTACGACTTCCCCACCTACCTCGAGCCGCACTACGCGCAGATGATCAAGGCCGATAAGCTCAAGCCCATCAAGGTCTACCCGATGGCGGAGAACAACAAGCCCGGGGCCATCAAGACCGCCGAGGAGGCGCGCATCGAGCGAAAGGGCAATCGCGTGGACGTGTACGGTCTCGTCATCCGCACCCACTTCACGCCTGACATCGTGCGGGTGAACGAAGGCGACGACGTCTACTTCCACTGGACCAACCTGGAGCAGGACGACGACATCGCCCATGGCTTCGGCATCCTCTGGTCGAACTGCAATATGCAGGTCGAGCCGGGCGAGACCAAGACCATGCGCTGGAAGGCCACGAAGGCGGGCATCACGCCGTTCTACTGCTCGAACTTCTGCAGCGCGCTGCACCAGGAGATGCAGGGCTACATCGAGGTGAGTCCGCGCGGCACACCGGTGGCGGCCGTGCAGCGGCCCGAGCCGGAGAAGACCGCCGAGGTCGCGGCCATCCTGAAGGTCGACTAGCGTCGCGACGTCACCTGGGATCGGC
>JBKJXJ010000353.1:0-10638 GCA_046716125.1 Candidatus Eiseniibacteriota bacterium | reverse complement strand
TCCACCCGCGGACTCCCCATGCAGGTCGAGATCATCACCATCGGCAACGAGGTGCTCTCGGGCCGCACGCTCGACACCAACTTCGCCTTCCTCGCGCGCGCGCTCGAGGAGGCGAGCGTGCAGGTGGGCTGGCACAGCACGGTGGGCGATACCGCCGATCGCATCGCCGAGGCGCTGCGACGGGCGCTCGAGCGGGCCGACGGCGTCGTGGTGACCGGCGGACTCGGGCCCACGCCCGACGACATCACGCGCAAGGCGGTCTCCACGGTGCTGGGCCGTCCGCTCCAGCTCGACGACGAGGTGCTGACCCGCATCCGCGAGCGCGGGAAGCGAGCGGGCCGCAAGCTCCCGGTCTCGGTCGAGAGCCAGGCGCTGCTGCCCCGCGGCGCCACGGTCTGGACCAATCCGCTCGGCACTGCGCCCGGACTGCTCCTGCTCGAGGACGACAAGCCCGTCATCCTGCTTCCCGGCGTGCCGCAGGAGATGGAGGCGCTGGCGACCGAGTTCGTCGTGCCCTACCTGCGTGGGCGCACCGGGCTCGCGGTCGAGTCGTTCACGCTCAGGACCGCCGGGGTGTTTGAGAGCCAGCTCCACGAGCGCATCGGCCAGCTCCCGCAGGGCTGGCCGGGTGCCACCCTTGCCTACCTGCCGAGCTACTTCGGCGTGGATCTGAGGGTCACCGTGACCGGACCCTCCGCGACCCTGGTGCGCGAGACCTCGGCGCGCGCGTACGCCGAGCTCAAGGAGCGCGTCGCCACGGTCATCTACGCCGAGGGGGCGCGGGTCATCGAAGAGGTCGTGGGCGCCGCACTGCTGGAGAAGCACTGGCGGGTCGCCACCGCCGAGTCGTGCACCGGCGGTCTGCTGGCGCGGCGCATCACCGACGTGCCGGGATCCTCGGGCTGGTTCGAGCGTGGCTTCGTGACCTACTCCAACGCTTCGAAGCTGGACCTGGTGGGGGTGAGCGCGGCCGACCTCGAGGCCCACGGCGCGGTGAGCGCCCCGGTCGCCGAGCAGCTCGCCGAAGGGGCGCGCCAGCGGGCCGGCGTCGAGATGGGGGTGGGGATCACCGGGATCGCCGGCCCGGACGGCGGGAGCGAGGAGAAGCCGGTCGGACTGGTGTTCATCGGCATCGCCTCGCCCGGCGGGCGGGCGGTGCGCAAGTTCCGGTTCGGCGGCACGCGCAAGACCATCCGCGAGCGCGCCGCCCAGACCGCTCTGGACCTCATGCGACGCGAACTCACCGGCCTGCCGCTCGACGCGAGCCTTGGCGAGTGAGACCGGCCCCGCCGCGGTCATGCGCACCTTCCTCGCCGTGTTCCCGTCATCGGCGGCACAAGAGGCCGCAGCGCGGATCAACGAGCGGCTCCGCTCGCCCGAGGACGACGTCGCCTGGGTCCGGCGCGAGAACATGCACTACACCCTGCGCTTCCTGGGCGAGCTGGACGAGGACGCGGTGGCCCGCGTGATCGCCGCCGCGCGCGCCGCTGCGACCGGCCGGCCTGCGTTCGGGGCCCGGCTCGGCGCGCCGGGGGCGTTCCCGAGCGCCCACCGCGCTCGCGTCCTGTGGCTCGGACTCGCCGAGGGGGCCGAGTTGCTGGTGGCGCTCGCCGCGTCGGTCGAGCGGTCGCTGGTCGAGCGGGGCTTCGCGGCCGCCGAGCGCGGCTTCAGCCCGCATCTCACCCTCGGGCGCGTGCGCCGGCGCGAGCAGGACTGGACCGCGCGACTGTCTGCGATCACCTCCGAGCCCGGGGCCGGGTCGGCGCCGGTCTTCACCGTGGACCGGGTCGCGGTCGTCCAGAGCACGCTCTCGCCCGGCGGCTCGATCTACCGGGTGTGCGCCGAAGCGGCGCTCGCCGCCTGAGCCATGAGCCACCGCAGGCGCTACGACGAGATGCCGGCGCCCGGCCCGGCGTATCCCCGCCTGCTCTGGGTGCTGGCGCTGGCCAAGCTGGCGCTGCACGTCGTCGGCATCCAGGAGTACGGCTACTTCCGGGACGAGCTCTACTACCTCGCCAGCACCGAGCACCTGGACTGGGGCTACGTGGACCATCCGCCGCTCTCGATCGCCCTTCTGGCGCTGGTCCGGTTCACGGTCGGGGACTCGCTGGTCGCGCTGCGCGCCCTGCCGGCGCTGGCCGGGGCGGCGACCGTGATACTGACCGGGATGATCGCCCGCCGGCTCGGCGGCGGGTGGTACGCGCAGGGCCTCGCCGGCCTGGCGGCGCTCATGGCCCCGGTGTTCCTCGGCACGCATCACGTCTACTCGATGAACGCGTTCGACCTGCTGTTCTGGACCGTGGCGATCTGGCTCCTGATCGTCATCCTGCGCGAGGCCACGACCACGCGCTGGGTCTGGCTCGGTGTCGTCATCGGGCTCGGCCTGCTCAACAAGCTCAGCATGATGTGGCTGGGCCTGGGGCTCGGCGTCGGCCTCCTCCTCACGCCGCACCGGCGCGTGCTCCAGACCGGCGGACCCTATCTCGCGGCCGCGATCGCCGGGGCGCTGTTCCTGCCCCATCTGCTCTGGCAGGTCGCGAACGACTGGCCGACGCTGGAGTTCATGCGCAACGCCGCGTCGGAGAAGATGGCCGACGTCGACTGGCGGGGGTTCGTCGTCGGGCAGCTCCTCACCGTCGGCCCCGGCAACGCCGTGGTCTGGCTGGCGGGCCTGGGCTATGCCCTGTTCGCGCGCCCGGCCCGCCCGTTCCGGATCCTGGCGTGGATCTACCTCGCCATCGCCGCCTTTCTGCTGTTCGGCGGCCGCAGCCGCGCCAGCTACCTCGCGGTCGCCTACCCGATGCTGTTCGCGCTGGGCGGGCTCGCGTGGGAGCGGCTCAGCGCGGGGCCGGTGCGGTGGTGGCTGCGCGCGCCCGTGGCCGCGCTGGTGTGCGTCGCCGGGCTCATCACGCTGCCGTTCGCGCTGCCGGTGCTCAAGGTGGACACCTTCATCCGCTATCAGAAGGCGCTCGGCATGCAGCCTGCGACCGAGGAGCGTCTCGAGGTGGGCCCGCTGCCGCAGCATTATGCCGACATGTTCGGCTGGGAGGAGCTGGCCGGACTGGTCGAGACCGCCTACCAGCGGCTGACGCCCAAGGAGCAGGCGCGATGCCGGGTGTTCGGGCAGAACTACGGCCAGGCGGGCGCGATCGACGTGCTGGGGCGCAGGCTCGGGCTGCCGCGGGCCATGAGCGGGCACAACAACTACTGGCTATGGGGGCCGGGCGATCTCGAGCCCACGGTGGTCATCATCATCGGCGGGGACCGTGAGGACAATGCCCGGTTCTTCGAGGAGATCGAGATCGTCGGCCAGACCCGTTCGCCCTATGCCATGCCCTACGAGCGGGGGGTGGACGTCTCGATCGCCAGGCGGCCCAAGGCGACGCTCCGGGAAGCCTGGCCGATGCTGAAGCAGTTCATTTGAGCGCGTCCGGCCGAGGCAGCCTCCGCCGCGCGGCGCGTCACTTGCCCGAGCGGTCCGCGTCCTCGCCCGCGAGCCGGGCGAGCGCCCGGTCGAGCCGCTCGCGCGGCATCCAGAGTCCCCGCATCATGACCCCGGAGATCCGCCGGGTATTCCAGATGTCGAGCAGCGGGTCGTCGTCCAGCAGGATCAGGTCGGCGCGCATTCCCTCGCGCACGGCCCCGAACTCCTCAGGATCCCCCAGGAACTCGGCCGCGTGGATGGTGGCGGTCCGCAGGGCCTCGTACGGCGTGAGTCCCGCGTCCACCAGTCGCTCCAGCTCGTCGTGGAGCGAGAACCCCGGCGGCACGGCCGCCAGGACCGGCGTGTCGGTGCCCGCCAGCATCCGCACGCCCGCGTCACGCAGAGCCCGCACGGTCACGGCCAGCAGCCGGTAGTGTCCCGCTGTACCGGCCAGGTCCCTGGGACCGAAGCGGGCATAGGGCGACCGGTCGGGGTGCCAATCGCGCCGAATCCCGGACGGGACGTAGCGAACGAACGGCAGGGCCAGGATCGAATCGTATGCCGCCATCTGCACTGCCATGCCGCGGAACGTGGTCAGCGTCGGGATCACCCACACGCCCGCGCGCGCCGCGGCCAAGGCGAGCGTGTTCGCAATTTCCGGGATCGCGTCCAGCGGGGCCGGGAGACGTGGGATCCAGTAGGCGGAGAGGAATTCCTCCGCGTGCGCCAGGGCGTACTGGCGTTCCCGAAGAATGGCGTCGAGGCCGACGGAGCGCGTGGCATGGCCGATGACGCGCAGGCCGTTGCGCCGGCAGGCCTCCATGAGGGCGTGGTACGCATCGGGCGAGAGGGCGTCGTGCACTTTGACGAAGTCGTAGCCGACCTTCTTCTGAGCCACGACGAGACTGTCGGGATCGCGCGGTGGGGCCTCGCCCGGGAACCCCACGAAGGGTCCGCTCGTGTAGATCACCGGCCCGAACAGACGCCCCCGCGCCACCCGGTCGCGGAGCGCCAGGTGCTCGGGCAGGCCCATGAGGTTGAGCACCGTCGTCACGCCGTTCACCGCGAAGAGCTCGAGCATGGGCGGGTTGTCCGCCGCGTCCGGGCCGTGCCGCAGATGGACGTGCACGTCGGCGAGGCCCGGGATCAGGAACCGGCCGCGACCGTCGACGACCCGTGCTCTGCGGGGGGCGGGTCGTGTTCCGGCGGGTGAAATGGCGGCGATCCGACCCCGGCGGACCACGACGTCCTGCTCGGCCAGCCGCTTCTCCGCATCCATCGGGATCACAGTCACGCGCGAGAACAGTGTTACGGAGGTATCGAGCGGAGCCGGACGGTGATGAGGACCAGGGGCGGCGAATGAAGGGTGTGGGGCTCCCACGAGCCCCGCGACCAGCAGGATGGCGCCACACGATCGAAGCCCGGCCTTCGAGCCGTCTCCGGTGGCGCCAGCGCTTATGAGGCGGGCAGGGCCCACATCGTTGCCCTCTACTCGGGGATTGGATTTCACCGCGAGCGAGCAAACCAGCCCTGGGTCGCCGGAACAAGTCCTTTCAACCCACTGCCCAAATGTGTAGTATGCGTTCCGACTCGATGGTAGTGGCCTGCCGCCGCTATCATGGCGTCCGGTCGGAGCCCCGCCCGTCCCGCGCCCCTCATGAACGGCAGCCCCTGCGAAGGAGACGCAGACCATGATCGCGAACACACCGTCGGCCAAGGAAAAGGTGAAGGCGCTGGACCTGGCGCTGCAGCAGATCGAGAAGCAGTTCGGCAAGGGCGCCATCATGAAGCTGGGGGAGGACTCGGCGCAGGTCGCGGTCGAGATCATCCCCTCCGGCTCGATCGCGCTCGACATGGCCCTCGGCATCGGCGGCATCCCGCGCGGGCGCGTGGTCGAGATCTACGGCCCCGAGTCCTCGGGCAAGACCACGCTCGCGCTCACGATCATTGCGAACGCCCAGAAGACCGGGGGCAACGCGGTGTTCATCGACGCCGAGCACGCGCTCGACGCCGCGTACGCCCAGAAGCTGGGCGTGGACATCGCCAACCTGCACGTCGCCCAGCCCGACACCGGCGAGGAGGCACTCGAGATCGCCGACCACCTGGTGCGCTCGGGGGCGGTGGACGTCGTCGTGATCGACTCGGTGGCGGCGCTGGTGCCGCGCGCCGAGATCGAGGGAGAGATGGGCGACTCGCACGTCGGGCTGCAGGCGCGGCTCATGTCGCAGGCGCTGCGCAAGCTCACCGGCTCGATCTCCAAGAGCCGGACCACGGTCATATTCATCAACCAGATCCGCATGATGATCGGGGTCATGTTCGGGTGCTTCCACTACAACACGCGGGTCACCCTCGCGGATGGCACAAGCGAGAAGATCGGGAAGATTGTGAACCAGCGCATGCCGGTCGAGGTGCTGTCCTACGATCCGGTGAGCCGCAACATCACGCCGCGTCGGGTGGTGAACTGGTTCGACAACGGGCCGACGGACACGTTCCTCCAGTTCGAAGTCGAGGGGGGTCCGTCCGGTCGCAGGAAGTTCGCCGCGACGCCGGGGCACATGATCTTCACGCCGAACGGCAAGGTTCCGGCCGGCGAGCTGGGCGTGGGCGACGAGGTCCTGGTCTCGGTCGAGGATGTCGCGGTGACCGGGGAGCAGCACCAGATCCTCCTGGGAAGCGCCCTGGGCGATGGTTCGTTGCGTCAGGTCGGAACGCACACCGCCACCTTCCGAGTGGGGCATGGCCCCGATCAGAGGGAGTACGCGTTCTGGAAGCACTCCATGCTCCAGCCGTTTTCGCGAGAACTGGGGCCCGTGGGGAACGGCGTTGGATTCGATACGTATGCGGCTCCACATCTGGCCGAGATGCGCGCGAAGCTCTACACCTCGGATGGCAAGCGTACCGTCGGGCCTGAGATCCTTTCGGAGCTCGACGCCCGCGGCCTCGCCGTCTGGTATGGCGACGACGGTTCGTTCATGGGCTCGTACCAGCGATGGGGCAAGGGCAAGGCGGTGATCTACAACAAGTCCCTCGAAGGCGAGAGCCGCGAGGCGGTATGCGCGAGGATGGAGCACCTGGGTATCGGGCGTCCCCGCGATGACGGCCGCGGATTCTGGTTCAACTCGGAACAGACCGACCGGCTGCACGAACTCATCGCTCCGTGGCTGCATCCGTCGCTGCAGTACAAGCTCCACCCTAGCCGTCGGGGGCAGTTCGCGTGGCAGTCGGAAGCGGAAGAGGGTGTCAAACTGGTCGCGCTCGCGCTGGAGGAGCGGACGCTCCTTCGGGCGGTCCCGGCCAAGATCCTCAAGCGCTACGTCAAGCCGCCGACCCGCGCGACGCACCGCTTCGACATCGAGGTGGAGGGCAACCACACCTACCTCGTGGACGGAGTCGTGGTCCACAACTCCCCCGAGACCACGGCGGGCGGGAAGGCGCTCAAGTTCTACGCTTCGGTGCGTCTCGACATCCGTCGCATCGCGACCCTCAAGGAAGGCGATCAGGCGGTCGGCAACCGCACCAAGGTCAAGGTGGTCAAGAACAAGGTCGCGGCACCCTTTCGCGAGGCCGAGTTCGACATCATCTACAACGAGGGCATCTCGCGCGAGGGCGAGCTGATCGACTTCGCACTCGAGAAGAACGTCATCCAGCGGAGCGGCACCTGGTTCTCGTTCGGCGAGGAGCGGCTCGGGCAGGGACGCGAGAATGCGCGACTCTTCCTCAAGGAGCATCGCGACGTCTGCGCTCAGATCGAGGCCAGGCTGCTCCCGTTGCTCGGGCTCAAGACGCTGGGCGCGGCCAACGCCACACCCACCGGCGGCAACCCGACCGGCGGAGAGGCTCCGGGGGCGAAGCCGGCCGCGGGAGTGACGCCCGGCAAACCCGCGCCTGGAGCGGTCGTGGCGCGTCCCCAGCCGGCCATGGTGGCGGGCGGGGATCGGAAGCGGTAGCGTCCCGCGATTCGAACGGCCCCCGCGTCCCAAGGGACGCGGGGGCACGCCGTCCCTTCCAAGCTGGAGGATCCCATGCGTTCATCCGTCACGCGCTGGTCGCTCCCGATCCTGTGCATCGCAATGATGAGCGGCTGCACCAGTGCTCCGCCCGCCCCGCCGCCCGTGGATCAGGCGGCGATCGCCGCTGAGGTCGACCCGATCACCCCCGCCTTCGCCGCCGCGGTGGCGGCGCGGGACACGAATGCGATCGGTGCCATGTATGCGGATGACGCCCACATGCTGGCGCCCAACATGCCACGCGTGGACGGCAGGGACGCCATCCGCAGCGCCTGGGCGGGATTCATGCGCATGCCCGGCATGGAGCTCGTGCCCACGGCGAACACCAAGATCGTCTCCGAGGCCGGCGACATGGTCGTCGAGTTGGGCACCTACGTGTTCAAGGGGACGGACCCGGCCGGCAAGCCCATGACCGACAACGGCAAGTACGTCACCGTGTACAAGAAGGTGAACGGCGAATGGAAGATCATCGTCGACACCTACAACAGCGACGTTCCCGTGCCGGGCATGTAGGGCGGACAACGGGACCGGCCATGGACGCGGCGAAGGAAGCGATCGGAGGGGGCGGCCGGATGTCGGCTGCCCCCTCCGTACGTCAGCTGCTGGGCATCCCGCTGAACGTCGCCCTGTTCCTGCTTCTCATGGTCATGGGATGGGGGGACTGGAACGGGTTCTTCGCCCACCCGGTGCGGGTCGGCGTGGTCGTGCTGCACATCATCATGATCCCGATCATGACGTGGAGCACATCGGGGCGGAGCCGCGGCTTGAGGAGCACTCCCGACTGGCGGCCGTTCTTCCCGCTGCTCGTGTTCCACTCGCTGTTCACCGCGTTCCTGATGCCCTACATGGACGCGCGCGACCTATGGGTGCTCCCGGGCGGGGACGTCACGCGCTGGACGGGATTCGTCGTGCTTGCGCTCGGGGTCACGCTCAGGCTCGGGCCCATGCTCGAGCTGGGGCGCCGTTTCGTCTCGGTGGTCGCGATCCAGGAGGGGCACACGCTGCACACCACCGGGTTCTATACGGCGGTGCGGCATCCGTCCTACCTCGGCATCCTGCTCATGGACCTCGGGTTCGCCGGGGTGTTCCGCAGCGTCGTCGCGCTGGCCCTCATGCCGGTGGTCTTCTGGATGTTCAAGCGCCGGATGGACGTCGAGGAAGCCTTCATGGTCGAACAGTTCGGCGCCGGGTACCGCGACTACATGGCGCGCACCAAACGCATCATCCCCGGAGCGTACTGACGTGCGCGGCATGCGCGCCCCGCGGACCGTCGCTGCCGGGCGGGCCGACGATCCAACGGCCGCCCGCGAGGCGGCGCTCAAGCTGCTCGAGCGCACGCGGCGCACCCGCGCCGATCTCGCGCGCCGCCTGCGCGACAAGGGCTACGACGGACCGGTGGTGGCCGAGGTCCTCGAGCGGCTCGCCGGCGTCGGCCTGATCGACGACGTCGAATACGCGCGCGCCTTCCTCGCCGGACGCTGGGGACGGCGTGCGGCGGGGTGGCGCGTGCTCGAGCAGGATCTTCGAAAGCGCGGCGTCCCGCTCGAGGCCATCGCCGGCGCGCGCGCGCGGTTCGAAGAGACGCAGGGGCCGGCCGACGAGGTGCGCCTCGCGCGAAGGGTGGCGGCGCAGGCGGAGCGGCGCTACGCTAGGCTCGATCCGCGCGTCCGCCGCCAGCGGCTCTACGCGCTGCTCGCGCGGCGGGGCTTCGATGGCGATGTGATCCAGCAGGCATTGCGTGAGGAATCGACACGGTCGGACGATCCGGTCCGGGACGGCTCGCGCGAACACGGGGAGGCATGATGATCCGCAAGGCTTCGGCGGTCTGGCAGGGCGAACTCAAGAGCGGCAACGGCACGATGACGGCGCCGAGCGGCGTGATGACCAATGCGGCCTACTCGTTCGCCACGCGCTTCGAAGAGAAGCCGGGCACCAATCCCGAAGAGCTGATCGCCGCCGCACACGCGGGCTGCTTCTCGATGGCGCTCTCGGGCGAGCTGAGCAAGGCCGGGATGACCCCGGAGCGCATCGAGACCACCGCCGCCGTGACGCTCGAGACCGTGGACGGAAAGCCGACCGTCTCGAAGAGCCACCTCACCGTGAAGGCAAAGGTCCCGGGCGCCGACGCGGCGAAGTTCCAGGAGGTCGCCAACGGCGCCAAGGCCGGCTGCCCGATCTCCCGGCTGCTCAAGGCGGAGATCACGATGGAGGCGACGCTGGAGGGCTGAGGTCTCGCCTGGCCGGGGCGGCGTTGCGGGGCCGCCCCGAGCTTTCCTCTCCCGCGGGGACCCGCTATCTTCCGCCATTCATGACCCCGTCTCCCACGTCCCCGACGCTTCGCACCGCGGCCGAACTCCGCCGCGCGTTCCTCGACTTCTTCGTCGCCCGCGGGCACACCGCGGTGCCGTCGGCGCCGCTGGTCCCCAACGATCCGACGCTGCTCTTCACCACCGCCGGGATGGTGCAGTTCAAGGCCTACTACACCGCTTCGGGCGAGCTGCCCTACACCCGCGCGGTCTCGGTGCAGAAGTGCCTGCGCCTCACCGACCTCGACAACGTCGGCCTGACCCCGCGCCACGACACGTTCTTCGAGATGCTGGGCAACTTCTCGTTCGGCCAGCGCGAGCGCGGCGCCTACTTCAAGGAGGAGGCGGTCGCCTTCGCCTGGGAGTTCGTCACCGGCGTGCTGGGATTGCCGAAGGAGCGCCTCTACGCGTCCATCTTCGCCGGCGAGGGCAACCTGCCGCGTGACGACGAGGCCGCGGCGCTGTGGAAGAAGATGGGTCTCAAGGCGGATCATGTCGTGGCGCTCGGGCGCGCGGACAACTTCTGGGGCCCGGCGGGCGGCCAGGGTGCGTGCGGTCCGTGCAGCGAGATCTACTTCGATCTCGGCGAAGAGCGACCGGCCTACCTCAAGGAGGGCGCGTTCTGGGGCGAGCGCCCGGGGGATGCCGGGGATCGCTACATGGAGTTCTGGAACCTCGTGTTCCCGCAGTTCGACGCGCAACCGGACGGCACGCTCGTGCCGCTCGCCCACCCGGGCATCGACACGGGCATGGGCATCGAGCGCCTGGCGCTGATCCTGCAAGGCAAGAACACGATCTTCGAGACCGACCTGTTCGCGCCGCTGGTGGACTCGGTGCTCGCTCGCGCGAAGCTCTCCAACGCCAACCGCGCCGCGGCCACGCGCGATGCGCGCATCATCGC
>JBKJXJ010000352.1:0-2780 GCA_046716125.1 Candidatus Eiseniibacteriota bacterium | reverse complement strand
CCGTGGACTGGCGCCGCTACATCACCTCGGCGCTCCCGGCGCTCGTCGGCGGGTGGATCGCGCTCATCGCCTGGCGCGCGACCCGGCGGTCGTTCGACCGGGTCGAGGTCCTGTGCTGCCTCGTGTTCACCGGCATCGCGCTTTCGACCCAGCGCTTCCTCGGCTTCTACGCGCTCATCGCCGCGCCGTTCCTGATGCGCGACCTCGGCGAGTGGGTGTCGGCAAGACGCTGGCCGGCCGGGTTGCGCTCCCCCTGGATCCGGTGCGCCATCACCGCCGGCGTCTGCCTCGGGTTGAGCGTCCCCGAGTGGCGCCGGCCCGACCTGCCGCTCGGCATCGGATTCCAGTGGGAGCGCTACCCGGTCAGCGCGTGCGACTTCATCGCCGCGAACGGCATCCGCGGGCGAGGATTCAACAACTTCGAGTTCGGCGGCTACCAGGCATGGCGGTTCTGGCCGGATTCCACGCGGCTCCCGTTCATGACCGGCACGATCGAGGCGGCGACCCCGGAGGATCGGCATCTCTACGCCGGCGTGTTCGCGGTCCCCAACGCCTGGCGCGCGCTGGACCGCCGCCACCGGTTCGACTACATCCTGCTCACGCGCAAGCAGGAGGGCGACAATCGCCTGCTCGACGTGCTGGATGCCGACACGACCTGGGCGCTGGTGTTTGCGGACGACGCAGCCACGGTGTACGTGCGGCGGGCCGGCGCCATGTCGGGCATCGCCGGGCGCCTCGGCGCCGGGGCGCTGCCCGCGGGCGGGGCCGGTCTCGCAGCGCTCGGCCGGACGATGGCCACCGACACGGCGCTGGTGTCGCGCGTGGCGGATGGATTCCGCGCCCGGGCCGCGATGTCGCCCTGGAACTCCCGCGACCTTGCGCTCCTCGGCAACGTCGAGATGGCGCGGGGGCGGCTCGTGGAGGCGCGTGGGCTCATCGAGCGGGCGCTGGCGGTCGATCCCATCCTCGACCGCGGCCACGAGCTGCTCGGGATGATCGCCCTCGCCGAGGATCGCCCGCGCGAGGCGGTCGCCGAGTTCGAGCGCCAGCGCGCGCTCTCCCCCGCCACGCCCGGGATCGCGCTGCGACTGGGCCAGGCGTGGCAGCGGCTTGGCGATCTGAAGCGCGCGCGCGAGTGGTATCGGCGCGAGCTGGAGATCAGCCCGCGGAACCGCGAAGCGCTTGACTCACTCGGGGTGATCGGGCGGAGGCTGGGGGATTAGGGAACCGCGGCTCTCTCCGTCTGAGCTACGGGGCCATTCCGCAACAGGATGGCGCGAGTATCGATGGTGCAACAACGCGAGAGCGGCGGGCGAGAGCGGCGGGCGAGAGCGGCGGGCAAATAGACCACTGCGCCCTCGTGCGGCCGGGCCGGCGGTTGCTGCTTCATGGGGCCAGGTCGGTGCGCCACCGTGTCCGAGCGAGCCGGTGAATGGTGCTGGGCGAGCGCGAAGCCAGGCACGACCAGCGCACTGAGTCCTATTACCACGGCTCATCGTTTGAACCTGCTGATCATGGTCGTGAGCCTCCAGATGCGTCGCTTCGATGCCGTACCGCAGGGCTCACAGCACCCATCGCGATCCGCACACGCGACGGTTTGGACGGGTCGGTCCAGGCCGTGACGACGCGCTCGCCGCTGACCGCAAGCTGCGGAAAACCACTCGCGCGGGCCGAAGAAGTACGGGTCACCACCCAGGGATCACTCAGAGCGCCCGCCCGAGAAACTCGCCGCGCATGAATTGCCACAAGCTTATCCGCGGACTCGAGCCAGGCAACCAGCGCGGTCCGGTCCGGTAGCAGTGCAATGGCGACGCGCCCGCTAGGATTGCCGAGGTCGACGCGGACGGGTGGGCTGAAGCCCTTCCCGCCGTCTGCCGAGAACGCGACGTTGACTCGCGCGGTATCGCGGGCCGCGGTGAACCAGGCGACCGCCACTTCGCTGCCGGAAGCGGCCAGCGCCGGTC
The DNA here is from genome assembly GCA_046716125.1 of Candidatus Eiseniibacteriota bacterium. GTDB lineage: Bacteria > Eisenbacteria > RBG-16-71-46 > RBG-16-71-46 > RBG-16-71-46 > WS-11. The sequence goes on along the minus strand of JBKJXJ010000352.1, from coordinate 816 downwards.
CGTTGACGGGACAGCCGGCGATGTGCCAACCGTCTGCGTGGAGCGGATACGGGTCACTCCACCGGCCATCCTCGAATCGCGCCAACGCGATGTCGCGGATCTCCTCGGCGCTGCGGTCGCGGTACGCAACGAGCACGCCGCGGGAGGTCGTGATCGCGGCCGTCTGGCAGCAGTCACAGGCGCGCGGGTCGATCTCGGCCTCACGCTCGAATCCCGTAGCACTGATGACCGCCCCCCGCACCGCCATGTCCGGTCCGGCGCCATGCCCTTCCTTGTGGCCGTTGAAGTTGTGTCCATCCAGCCAGACCGCCACACCCTCACCTCGACCCGTGGAGACCAGGGAGACAAACCCATGCTCGGTCGCCGAGGTGTCTTCATGGAGCGTGGTCGGTGCACTCCATGAGCGGCCGCCATCGGAGGACCGGGCGGTCCGCACGTGGTAGCCGTATGTCTCGCCGCTCACCTTCCAGAGCCAGTGGGCCACCAGACGCTGATCGTCGAGGGGCCGGACGCTCGGGAAGTCGGCCCAGTTGGCGAAAAACGAATCACCCTGCGCAATCGTGGTCGGCGCAGACCAGCGATCTCTGATCAGCCAGGCCATCCGCAGCCTGTGTCCGCCAGCGGGCCGCGGCTCGAGCCAGCTCAGAAGGACCCGACCTGAAGGAGCAACGCTCAGGCGGGGCTCGGCGCTACCCGCTCCTGCCGGAGAGGCCAACGCGCGGAGCGACCCGACGCCGCGGTCGAGGGGTGCGGCGCCGTCAGCAGTCGGTGACGTGCACACGAGAAGCACACCCATGAGCACGACCGCGCGCCACC
>JBKJXJ010000351.1:0-2769 GCA_046716125.1 Candidatus Eiseniibacteriota bacterium | reverse complement strand
AGATTCGGGACGTGCGCCCCCGGTGCCGGCATGTGCCACCGCGCCGCCGCGCGCCTTGACGCCCTTTCGCCCATCTCGCTATATTGTGCGCCGACTTCGAGTTTCTGGGGAGTTTCCGAGCGGAAGTAGCTCAGCCCGGTAGAGCTCCACCTTGCCTTTGTGGTTGTCGCGGGTGCAAATCCCGTCTGCCGCACCATTTGACGGGGCCGGTCCTCCGCTACCGGCCCCGAGCTTTTGTGCCGCGGAGGTGCGCGTGACGAGCCAGCCCCCCGCCGGCGACCGCCGGGCAGTCGAGCGCGCCGTCGCCGAGCTCATCCGCGCCCTCGGCCTCGATGAGGCGAGCGAGCCCGAGCTGCGCGAGACCCCGGCCCGGGTCGCCGACCTCTACGCCGAGATCTTCTCGGGGCTGGATCCCGGCGCCGTGCCCGAGCTCGCGACCTTCCCGCATCAGGCCGCCGCGGGCGCCGCACCCGGCGACGATCTGGTCGTGATCCGCGACCTGCCGTTCCACTCGTTGTGCGTCCACCATCTGGTGCCGTTCTTCGGGCGCGCCCACATCGCCTACCTGCCGGGATCGCGCATCATCGGGATCAGTGGGGCGGCGCGCCTGCTCGACCTCTACGCGCGGCGGCCGCAACTGCAGGAGCGCATCACCACCCAGATCGCCGACCATCTCGAGCGGCTGGTCGCGCCGCGGGGCGTCGCGGTGATGCTCGAGGCGCGGCACCTGTGCATGGAGATGCGCGGCATCCGTAAGTCCGGTCGCGTCGAGACGCGCGCGGTGCGTGGCGCCCTGGCGGAGCCGCGCTGGGCCGCGGTGCTGCCGGCGGCGCGTGCGGATGGGAACGGAGCGGGCGAGGAGTGATGTCGGGGCGGTTGCCGGACATCTCCGTGGTGGTGGTGACGCGCGATCGGCCCGCGCTGCTCGCCGATGCGCTCCGGGGGATCGCCGCGCAGACGCTGCCGCCGCTCGAGGTGCGGATCGCCGATGACGGCGACCAGCCGGTGTCCCTCGATGTCGTGAAGGTGGGCGTGCTCGAGACGGTGGTCATCCCGGTCCAGACGGGTCTCACGGCCGCCGCCCGCAATCGCGGGAGCGCGGGCGCGCGCGGCGAGGTCCTTGCCTTCCACGACGACGACGATCGCTGGCTTGCCGACCACCTTGCCGGACTGGCCGAGGCGTTCCGCGACCCCGCGGTGGACTTCGCGTGGCGGGACAGCGCCATCATCCGCGAGGAGATCACCGGACGGCGTCCGGCACGAGCGGGCGCGACGGGTCATCGCGCACGACTGGGACGATGATCTCATGCTCCACGACGACTTCCTGCCCCCGAGCGCATGGGGCGTGCGGCGTTCGCTCTTCGAGCGCCTGGGAGGCTTCGACGAGACCTTCCGATTCTCGGAGGACTGGGACTTCGTGCTGCGCGCCGCGGCCCTCACGGCGCCGCGCAGGGTCCCGGGGGTGACGGTCGAGGTGCGCATGCGAGAGCACGGAAACCTCTCGAGCGACGTGGGGCACGAGCGCCGCGAGTGTCTGCGCCGTCTCGCCGCGCGTCACGGGCTGCCGGCGCTCGAGATCAAGACGTTCTGGGAGGTGGCGATGGCGGTCGAGTCCGCGGCGCGCGGGGCGCGCTCGTGAACGCGGAGCTGGTCATCGTCGGCGCCGGACCGGCGGGGGTCTCGGCGGCGCTCTGGGCGCGGAGTCTCGGGCTCTCGGCGGTGCTGCTGGAGGCCGGGTCCGAACCCGGCGGCCAGCTCCATCACGTCTACTTCCGCCCCGAGAACCTGCCCGGCGCGGTCGCGGGGCACGGCGACGCCATCGCCGCCGCGCTCGCCGCCGATCTCTCCGCGTACGACGTCCAGGTGCGCTATCGCGCGCCGGCGGAAGCCCTCGAACCCGGAGCGCCAGCGGTGCGGATCGCCGGCGGCGAACGGCTCGCCGCTGACGCGGTGCTGATCGCGACCGGGGTGCGGCGAAGGCGCCTCGAGGTGCCGGGCGAGCGCGAGCTGGAGGGTCGAGGGGTCTCGTTCTCGGCCAACCGCGATCGGGCGAATTTCGCGGGCGAGGACATGGCGGTCGTGGGGGGCGCTGACAGCGCGTTCGAGAACGCGTTGCTCCTCGCCGCAGTCGGCTGCAGGGTCACCATCGTGGCGCGCGGCGCACCCCGCGCACGCGCCGCGTACCAGAAGCGCGTGGCGGCCGAACCGCGCATCGAAGTGGTGCGGGATACACGCGTCATCTCCGTGCTGGGGGAGGAGCGCGTGCGCGCGGTCCGGCTCGCGGGGCCACGGGGCGAGTTCGAGCTGCCGGTCTCGGGTGTCGTCGTCAAGGTGGGCGTCGTCCCCAACACCGAGTGGTGCGCCGGCGCGCTCGAGCGGGATGCGGAAGGGTTCATCCCGGTGGATGAGCAGTTCGGCACCTCGCAGCCCCGCGTGTGGGCGGTGGGCGACGTCACGCGACCCCCGGTCGCCGGGATCGCGGTCGCACTCGGCCACGGCGCGCTGGCAGTGACCGCCATTCGCGGTCTCCGGGCGAGCTAGCCCCTGCTCTGTGGCCTCCACCCCGGGTGTGGGGCGCGAGAAAGGTGTCGTATCATCTCCCGGGGTTCGTCCATCGCACCGCCGAGCGCTCCAGAGGGTGACGCCATGAACCGCATCGTAGAGTTCGCCGTTCGGACCGTGATCTGTCTCGCGACCATCGCCTGGGCCTTCGACCCGGCGCTCATCCGCGCCGCCCGACGCGCGCCGCCGCCCGTGCAGGCGCCGGGC
>JBKJXJ010000350.1:0-6366 GCA_046716125.1 Candidatus Eiseniibacteriota bacterium | reverse complement strand
GCAGCACGATATTCGAGACCGATCTGTTCGAACCTCTGGTCGAGGCGGTGGTGGGGCTGAGCCGGTCATCCGCGGCGCGCAGCCCGGAATCCATCCGCGACGCGCGCATCATCGCCGATCACCTGCGGGCGCTCGCCTTCGCCATCGGCGAGGGCGCCCTGCCGGGCAACGAGGGCGCGGGCTACGTGCTGCGCCGGCTGCTGCGCCGCGCCGTGACGCGCGGCCGCTCGCGCCGCGGGCTCGCACTCGACCGTCCGTTCCTCGCGGCCTGCGCCGAGCGTGTCATCGAGCGGTTCGGCGGACACTACGGCGAGCTGGTCCAGCACCGCGACGAGATCCTCAAGGTGCTCGCGCGTGAGGAGGAGGGATTCGTCCAGACCTTCGAGGACGGACTCCATCGCCTCGAGGAGCTGCTGGCCGGCGGGGCGAAGCGGATCGGCGGCGAGGACGCGTTCATGCTGCACGACACCTACGGGTTCCCGGTCGAGCTGACCGAGGAGATCGCCACGACCCGCGGCCTCACGGTGGATCGCGATGGCTTCGACCGCGCGATGACCGCACAGCGTGACCGGGCGCGCTTGGCGAGCAAGTTCGACCGCGGCGGCGAGACCGGTACCCGCGCCGCGTGGAGCACGGTCACCGAGGGGCCCGACTCCGAGTTCGTGGGCGATGAGATGCTGTCCGCGAACGGCGTGACGCTGCGGCGCTGGCGCGAGCACGGCGCCGACGAGCTCGAGCTGATCCTCGACCGCACCTCCGCCTACGCCGAGTCCGGGGGACAGGTCGCCGATCGTGGGCGCCTCGAAGCGATCGGGCTCACTGCCGAGCTGACCCACGTCTACAAGGAGGACGAGCACATCGTCCACCGCGTGCGGCTCACCCACGGCGGGCGCGAGACGCTGCTCTCGGTGGGCGGACGGGGTGGCCTCGATGTCTCGGTGGACCCGGCGCAGCGCTTCCCGACCATGCGGCATCACACGGCGACCCACCTGCTCCACGCGGCGCTCCGGCAGGTTCTCGGCACCCACGTGCGGCAGGCGGGCTCGCTGGTGGCGCCTGACCGCCTGCGCTTCGACTACACCCACTTCGAGCCGATCTCGCCCGAGCAGCTCGCCACGATCGAGCGCCTGGTCATGGACTGGATCCTGCGGAACCGCGAAGTCTCGTGGGAGGTCATGCCGATCGACCAGGCGAAGTCGCTGGGCGCGATGGCGCTGTTCGGCGAGAAGTACGGCGCGCGCGTGCGGGTCGTCACCGCGGCCGGGGTCGAGGACGCGGACATCCCGGCCAGTCGCGAGCTGTGCGGCGGCACCCACGTGCGCCGCACCGGCGACATCGGCGCGTTCGTGCTGGTCGCCGACACGGCGATCGCGAGCGGCGTGCGTCGGATCGAGGCGTTGTGCGGCCACGAGGCGGTGGGCTGGCTCAAGGGGCAGAGCGGGACGCTCCATCGGGCGGCGGCGATACTTCAAGCAAGGCCGGAGGCGGTGCCCGAGCAGATCGAGAAACTGCGCGCGGAGCTCGATCGGCTGCGCCGGGTGCAGTCGCTGGCGCAGCGCGGCGGGCTCGCGGCCGAGATGGCCCGCATCGCCGAGGGCGCAACCACGGCCCCGGGCGGTCGCTGGGTCGTGGCCGAGATCGCGGCGGAGGCGGACGCGGACGCGGTGCGCGACGCGGCCGACGGCCTGCGCGGCACGCTCAAGCGCGGCGCGGCGGTGCTGGCGGTCAAGGCGGGCGGGAAGCTCACCTTCGTCGCTGCGGTGACCGACGATCTGGTGGCCGAGAAGACGCTGCGCGCCGACGAACTGGTGCGCGCCGTCGCCCGCGTGACCGGCGGCTCGGGAGGCGGGAAGCCGCACCTGGCGCTGGCCGGCGGCAAGGACGCGGCGAAGCTCGCGGACGCGCTGGCCGAGGCGCGGCGGCTCCTCGCCGGGGCGCTGGGCGGATGAGAGTGTCCGCACGCCGCTCTCCGACCCCGCTCGTCCCCCGCCCGGACCGCACACGATGAAGGCGCTCGTCCTCGCCGGCGGCCGGGGCACGCGGCTGCGCCCGATCACGCACACCTACGCCAAGCAGCTGGTGCCGGTCGCGAACAAGCCGGTGCTCTTCTACGGGCTCGAGGCGCTGCGTGACGCGGGCATCACCGAGGTCGGCATCGTCGTGAGCGATCCGCGCGAGATGCTCCAGCCCGATCGCCGGACCGGCGAGCAGCTCACGGTGATGGTGAACAGCCAGGCGGAGATCCGCGCGGCGGTGGGCGACGGGTCGGGGTTCGGGCTCAAGGTCACCTACATCGAGCAATCGGCCCCGCTCGGCCTCGCTCACGCGGTCAGGATCGCGCAGCCCTTCATCGGCCGCGACCCGTTCGTCATGTACCTGGGCGACAACCTCATCAAGGACGGCGTGACGCCGTTCGTGCGCGAGTTCATGGCCCAGAAGCCGGAGGCGCAGATCCTCCTCGCGCACGTGAAGACCCCCTGGGAGTTCGGGGTCGCCGAGCTGGATGGCGACCGCGTGGTCAGGCTCGAGGAGAAGCCGAAGGCGCCGCGAAGCGATCTGGCGCTGGTCGGCGTCTACCTGTTCGACGAGACCGTGTTCGAGGCCGTGAACGCGATCAAGCCCAGCGCACGCGGCGAGTTCGAGATCACCGACGCGATCCAGTACCTGATCGACAGCGGTCGCCGAGTCCGGTCCCACGTCATCACCGGCTGGTGGAAGGACACCGGCAAGGTCGAAGACCTGCTCGAGGCCAACCGGATCGTGCTCGCCGACCTCGTGACGGCGATCGAGGGCACGCTCGACCCCGAGACCGTCATCGAGGGCCAGGTCCGGATCGGCGCCGGCGCCGTGATCGAGCGGTCGCGCCTGCGCGGGCCGCTGGTGATCGGGGCGGGGGCCAGGATCTCGGATTCGTATGTCGGGCCGTTCACGGCGCTGGCGGAGGGCGTCGTGCTGCGGCACTGCGAGCTGGAGAACTCGATCGTGCTCGGGCGCAGCCGGCTCGAGAACCTGCCGCACCGGATCGAGTCGAGCCTGATCGGACGCGACGTCGTGGTCACGGCGAGCGAGGCGCGTCCGCGTGCTCATCGTCTGATGCTGGGAGACTCGAGCCGGGTGGAGCTGGCGTGAGCCCCTCCGCCGGCCCCCGATCCCTCGCCCGGACTGGGTGTTCCATCTGGCCGAAGCGGGACAGTATGGTACCTATCACTGCACGAACTCCGGCGAATGCAGCTGGCACGATCTGGCGGTCCACGTGCTGCGGCGCTCGGGCCTCGCGACCGAGGTGGCCCGCATCGACAGCGCGACGCTCGACCGGCCGGCGTGGCGCCCCGCCTACTCGGTCATGAGCAACGTGAGATTTGAGCAGACCACCGGCCGGCGCATGCCGCACTGGCAGGACGCGGTCGATCGTTACCTGGGCCTCGGCGCCACGGCGCTCCAGGCCTCCGCGGAGGCGAGATGAAACGGTCACGATCGCCGGAGCGCGGGCCGCTCGAGCGCCAGGCGCGCGCCACTCTGCGCGAAGCGGGCCGCAACCTGTCGGCGGTCGAGCGCGCGTGCGCCGCGTCGCTGGCCGCCGCGGCCGAGGCGCTGATCGCCAGCCTCGAGGGCGGCGGTACGGTCTATTTCTGCGGCAACGGCGGCAGCGCCGCCGACGCGCAGCACCTGGCGTGCGAGCTGGCCGGACGCTATCTGGTGGATCGGCCGGCGCTGGCCGCTGTCGCCCTCAGCACGAACTCCTCCTCGCTCACCGCGATCGGCAACGACTTCGGCTACGACGCGGTGTTCGCGCGCCAGCTCGAGGGTCTGGGCGCCCCGGGCGACGTGCTGGTGGCGATCACGACCAGCGGCCGCTCGGCCAGCGTGCTCAACGCGGTCCACGTGGCGCACGCGTGCGGGATGACCGTCATCGGCATGACCGGCCCGCCCGGCCGGCGCTTCGCCGCCACCTGCGATCACGCGCTCGTGGCGCCGGGCCGCAGCACGCCGCGCATCCAGGAGGCGCACATCGCGCTCGGCCACACGCTGTGCGAGCTGGTCGAGCGGGCGATGTTCAAGCCGCCCGCGCGCCCCGGCCTGCGTTCCCGCCGCGGGACCCGGCGCAGGGCGCGTCCGAAGTGACCCCCGGCAGCGCAGGAGCCCTGGGGGGGGCCCTGCTCCGGGAACTCCGCCCAAAGCAGTGGACCAAGAACCTCCTGGTGTTCGCCGGGATCCTGTTCTCGCGCCACCTGACCGAACCGGATCTCCTGCTGCGCGCCACCGCCGGGTTCGTCGCGTTCTCGCTGCTCGCGGGGAGCATCTACATGCTCAACGACCTCAAGGACCTCGAGGTCGACCGGCGTCATTCCGTCAAGCGGCTCCGCCCGCTGGCCGCCGGGACGTTGCCGGTCGCTGCGGTGTGGGTGGCGCTCGGCCCGCTGCTGGCGGCGGTCGCGGCGATCTCGGTCTGGCTGGGCCCGCCGTTCCTGGCCGTGGTCGCCCTCTACGTCGCGTTCAACCTGGCCTACACATTCTGGCTCAAGCAGGTCGTCCTGGTGGACGTGTTCATGATCGCGATCGGTTTCGTCCTGCGGGCGATCGCCGGCGTGCAGTTGCTGGTTCCGGTCGCTCCCGACACCGCGATCTCGCCGTGGCTGCTGGTGTGCACGTTCTTCGGGGCGCTCTTCCTCGCGCTGGCGAAACGACGCCGGGAACTGGCCAACGCCGGTGAGGCCGCGTCCCGCCAGCGCGCGGTGCTCGGCGACTATTCGCCCGAGCTGCTTGACGGGCTGCTCATGGTCTCGGCGGCCGCGAGCCTGATGGGCTATGCGCTCTACACGATCTGGCCGGCGACGGTGGCCAAGTTCCAGACCGAAGCGCTGCTCTACACCGTGCCGTTCGTCGCATACGGCATCTTCCGCTACCTCTACCTGGTGCGGGCGACCGAGACGACCGAGGATCCGTCCCAGGTGCTGCTCACCGACCGGCCGCTCGGCTGGTGCCTGGTGCTCTACGTGGTGACGGTCATCGCCATCCTCTACCGGGCGTGAGCGCCCGCGCGTCCCGCCGCCGCGCGCCGCCCGGCATCCGGATCGAGGCGCGCGCGAAGCTCAACCTGGGACTTGCCGTGGGGCCGCGTCGTGCGGATGGCTTCCACGATCTGGCCTCGGTCTTCCAATCCATCTCCCTCGCCGACACGCTGATCGTCACCCCGAAGCGACGGGGCTTCTCCCTGAGGATCCGGCACGAGGATGTCTCCGTGCCCCGGGCGGAGGGGTCCCGCACGCATCGGCGCGGACGCCGGCCGGGAGGGGGCGCTGGGCGTATTCCGGCGGGCCGGTACAATCTGGTGCTCCGCGCCGCCCGGTTGCTGGCGGCCCGGCGCGCCCTTCCGGGTGGTGCGGCGTTCACCCTGATCAAACGGGTCCCGGCCGGCAGCGGGATGGGGGGAGGGAGCGCGGACGCCGCCGCGGCCCTGGTCGGCCTGGCCCGCGTCCACGGGCTCCGCTGGTCGCTCGCCGAGCGGCTCGCGATCGGAGCGGAACTCGGCTCGGACGTGCCCTTCGCCCTTTACGGGGGCACGGCGCTCGGGCTGGGTCGGGGTGAGCGCCTCCGCCGGCTGCGTCTGGCGGCGCCATTCCGCGCCGTGGTGGCGGTGCCCACCTGGCGGATCGAGACGACCCGGGCCTTCCGCGCGCTCGACCGCAGGAAATATGGCTTGACAGGTTGGCCGCGGCACATGAGATTCGCCGAAGCCCTTGGGCGCGATGCGGTAACGCCGAACCACGCCTCGCGTCTGGGGAACGCCTTCGAAAAGGTTCTGGGTGAGCAACGGTCGGGTTTCCTCTCCTTGTGTGCGCGACTTCGGCACGCGGGGGCGGAGGAGCCGCACTTGACCGGCAGCGGGTCAGCGGTTTTCGGGATATTCCCGGCCACGCTACAGGCGTCGCGGTTCGTCAACCGCTTCGTCGGGGATGAGACGATCTACCTGATTCGATCGAGGGGAACGGGTCTGACCCACCACGCGCTGCCGTAGCTTGAGCGGAGGCAAGGATGCAGGATGCTCAAGGTGACACCCACGCTTCACAGCGAACCGTGCTCGAACCGCCCGTCGCAACGAGGGTGGCCGCCGATGTGACCCGGGCATGATCGAGATCACCGAGGTCCGCATCTCCCTGAGAAACGACGACAAGTTGAAGGCGTTCGTCAGCATCACGCTCAACGACTCGTTCGTGATCCGGGGACTCAAGATCATCCATGGGAACTCGGGCCTGTTCGTCGCGATGCCGAGTCGCAAGCGACCCGATGGCCAGCATCAGGATCTCGCCCACCCGATCAACGACGCGACCCGCAAGTACCTCACCGAACGGGTCATGGCCGAGTTCG
>JBKJXJ010000349.1:0-3520 GCA_046716125.1 Candidatus Eiseniibacteriota bacterium | reverse complement strand
TCTCTATCTGCCCTCCCTCGCCGAGCTGAGGGAGATCGAGCGCGCGGTGCGCCGCCACCTTGCTACGGGGCCGGACGGCGGGCGGCCCGCGCGGGGGCCGGGGCTGGTCTGGCTCATGATCCGGACGATCCGTCGCGAGCTGCTGGTGGCGTGATCGCGACCATGCTCGGGTCGCGTCGCCGCTTCGCTCAGCGTCCTGCGGTCTCGACCGCCTCGCGGTATACCTCATCCACCTGCGCCGCGACGGCGGGCCAGCCGAACTCGGGCCCCAGCGCCGTCGCCCGCCGCATGGGCCGGCGCTCGATCGCCGCCGTGATCGCTTCAGCCCACTGTTCCACGTTGGGCGTGAGGATCCGCCCGATCGCGGGGTCACGGATCAGCTCGCCCGCGTTGCCCACGTCGTGTGCGAGCGCGGGGAGTCCCCCGGCCAGCATCTCGAGCAGCGCGACGCTGCAGCCTTCGTAGTAGGAGGGCAGAGCGCCGACGTCCGATGCGTGGATCCAGTCGATGACCTCGCCATGCGGCACGGGTCCGGTGATGACGCGGCCCGGGGCGCGCTCGGGCGCGGCGCCGCCCACCGTCACCCAGACTGCGCCACGCCCGGTGGCGCCGGCCCGCGCCCAGGCGCGCGCGAACAGTCCGTAGCCCTTGACGAAATCCTCGCGGCCGATCGTGAGCAGCACCGGCGCGGCCTCGGTGATGCCGTAGCGGGCCCTGAGCGCCGCGCGGCCCTCGCGTGGCGCCGTGAACGACACCCCGTTCGGGATCACCCGCGCGGTGGCGGGATCGAGCCCGTGCCAGCGCGCGAAGTCCCGCCGGACGCGCTCGGCTACGGCGATGAGGTGGCGGCTCCGCCGGCTGCCACGACGCTCCGCGGCGACCGCGCGCCAGTTGGCGAGGTTGGCGAGGGTGCGGATCCGGCCCATCCGCACATAGACCTCCATCTTGGCGGCGACGCAGAAGTGGAGCGTCCGCACGTGGTGCGGACCTGGCTGGAGCCCGGCCGGCCACGGCCCGCCCTGGTAGTGGATGAGGTCGTAGCGGGAGGTCTCGATCCGGTCCACCATCGTGAACCCGGCGAGCGCGCGCGGACGCCCGAAGACCTCGACGGCGTGTCCGCGTGCCCCGAGCTCGCGCGAGAGCTCGCGCACATGGGTCTCGAGCCCGCCGGGAAGCGAGAGGTCGAGATCGGCGAGGAACAGCACCCTCATCGCGACCCGCCCGCGCCCGACAGGGCGGCGGCGCGCGCCCGGGGCGTGAGGGCGACGCCGAACGAGAGCGCCCACCAGCCGAGCGCGGCGGCGCGCGGACCGTTCCGCCCCATCGCGCGGCGCAGAAAGCGGCGCGCCTCGGCGACCCTGCCCTCGCGCACGTAGGCCTCGCCGAGCTGGAACAGCAGTGTCCCGGCGAAGGGATAGGCCGCGAGGAACGCTTCCGGGTCGGCGGAGCCCGCAAGCAGCGCGATCGAATCGCGTCCGGTGGCGAGGCGCTCCGCGTGGAGCGCTCGCGCGGTGGCGAGGAAGAAGAGATGGTCGCCGCGCGCGCGCGCGAAGCTGTTGCCGGGGTGCCGGCGCCAGGCGTAGAGCGGCTCGGGGAGATTCTCGAGGTCCATGTCCACCGGCATGCGCAGGTAGAGATCGTAGTCCTCGGCCGCGCGGAACGGCGCACGGTAGCCGCCGGCGGCGACGTAGGCCTCGCGGCGCATCATGACCGAGCCGTGCACGAACGCCGGCGCCCGGCGCAGCGTGCGCCGGATGGCCTGCGCCCCGAACGGCACCGGGTGCGGTTCGACGCGGGCGCCGAACTCATCGATGATGTCCGCCGCGGTGCCGAGCAGCGCGGTTCCGGGGTGGGCGAGCAGGTGGCGCACCTGGCGCTCGAGCCGCTCGGGACGCGACACGTCGTCGTCGTCGTGCACGGCGAAGAACGCCCCGCGGGCCTGATCCAGCGCGAGCGCGCGGGCGGCGGCCGGGCCCACGCCGGCGGTGTGAAGCACCCGGGCCATCGGGCGGACGGCCGCGAACCGCTCGAGCAGGGCGCGGGTGCCGTCGGTGGACGCATCATCGACGGCGATCAGCTCGACGTGCGGCCAGGTCTGGGCGGCGAGGCTCGCAAGCGCATCGGGAAGGAACCGCTCGCCGTTCCGGCTCGCGAGGACGACGCTCACGAGCGGAGCCGCGTCCGGTGGCGTGAGGCTCGCGATCGTCTGGTCCGGCCCGCTCATGGGCGCGCACTCTATCAGGTCGCCCGATCGCCCCGCCGGTTGACACTCGTCAGAGCCTCGCCGAGACTCGCGCGCCATGCTCCCCAAGCGCGCGGCGCTCTGGCGTGACCGCTCGTTCCGCTTCGCGCTGGGCGGCGGGGCGACGCTCGTGACCGCCGTGTTCGCGGTGGTGCGCAACAAGTGGCTTGCCGAGCACCTTTCGACCGCGGGGCTCGGCGTCCTCGCGCAGGTGTTCTCGGCCCAGACCTGGCTCGGCACCGCTGCGGGCCTCGGGCTCTCGCTCCCGGTGGCGCAGGCCGTGGGTGCGGCGACGGCGGCGGGCGACGGGCCCGCGCTGCGTCGCGCGCTGCGTACGGCGCTCACCCTCGTGGGCGCCGCCGCCTTGGGCGCGGTCGTCCTCGGCCTTCTGCTCGCGCCCTGGCTGTCCCAGGCGCTGCTCGGGACCGGGGCGCACGCCGGCCTGCTCCGGATCGCGATGCTCGGCGTCGCGGGGCTCGCCTTCCAGGCGGTGGCGACCGGATTCTTCGCCGGTCGGTCCGACCTGCGCTCGCCGCTGGTCATGGCGGTTGCGGGAGGCGTGACCGCCGTCGCGGTCACGATGGCGCTAGTCCCGCGGGCGGGGCTCGCCGGCGGCGCGATCGGATCGGCGGTGCTGGTTCCGGCGGCGCTGATCGCGGCCTGGTCATTGCGACGACGCCCGACCGGGACGCACGAGGCGGCGTCGCAGCCGGCCGCGTTCGATCCGGCGACCGGCCGCATCCTGCTTCGCGTCGGCCTCGCGGCACTCACCCTGGCACTGCTCGATCAGGGCACGCTGCTCGTGCTGCGCGCCCACTACGTGCGCGCCCACGGCGTGCAGGCCAACGGTCTGCTCCAGGCGGCGCTGGCGCTCGCGCAGCAGGTGAGCGCGGCGTTCATGGTCTACCTCGCGGGCTACGCGTTCGGTCGCATCAGCGGGGCGAAGGACGCGGCCGGGATCCGCGACTACACGCGCCGCCACTGGATGCCGCTGATCGCCCTGGCCGCGGTGGCGTTCGCGCTGGCGATGCTGCTGGCCGCACCGCTCATCGCCCTGTTCTACTCCGACCGCTTCGCTTCGGCCCGCCCGCTCATGGCCTGGGCGTTGTTCGCCGAGTTCTGCCGGGTGATGACGCAGGTCTGGGGCCTGGGGGCGCTGCCGGTCGGAGGGCTGCGCGTGTGGATGCCGATCGGCATCGCCGGCCCGGTCGCGTTCGTACCGGCGTACCCGGCCTTCCCCCCGGGCCCGGGCCATATAGCCCTGCCCAAAGCCGCCGT
>JBKJXJ010000348.1:0-5173 GCA_046716125.1 Candidatus Eiseniibacteriota bacterium | reverse complement strand
GCGTCGAGGTGGCACTGGTCTACGAGGCGTGGTTTACCGGCGCCCAGCGGCTGCCCGATTCGTGGCGCGTGCTCGCCCGCTGGACCATCCGCGACAACGTCGGCTCGGATGCCGACGCGGTGACCATCCTCGCCACCCGCGCGGCGTCGGTCGAACGGGTCCGGGCCGCGGTGGCCGCGTTCGGCCCGACGCTTCCGCGCCGCGTCAGCGTGGAGCTGTTGAACTGACCTGCCGTCGCGACTCTGCCGAGCCCCACAGATGGCGGTCGAACCACTCGAGGTTCTCGCGCAGCGCCGCCCGCACCGCCTTCGGCTTGTTGAGCCCGTGACCGAAGCCCTTGTAGATGACGAGCCGGGTGGGGACGCCGACGTCGAGCAACGCGCGATGGAGCTCGCGGGCGTTGGGCGCGGGGACGCGCGCGTCGTTCTCCCCGTGCTGGATCAGCGTCGGCGCGCTCGCACGCTTCACCGCCGTGATCGGCGATGTGCGCGCGTAGATTTCGGGGTCGTCCCACGGCGTGGCCTGCAAGTACTGGCGCGTGAACGGCGTGATGTCGGTGTTGACGTAGTAGGTCATCCAGTCCGAGATCCCGGCCCCGACCGAGATCGCTCGGAAACGGTGACTCTCGTTGGTGGCGAGGAACGCCGAGATGTAGCCGCCCTGGCTCCAACCGCACACGCCGACGCGCGTGCTGTCGGCGAGTCCACGCCGCACCAGCGCCTCGACGCCTGAGACCACGTCCCACGCGTCGCCCACGCCGAGATTGCGCACGTTGAGCGCCCGGAACGCGGCGCCGTATCCGGCGCTCCCCCGATAGTTGGGTTCCAGGACGAGCGCGCCCCTGGCCAGCCACAGATCGATCGGATAGACGTAGGTGGATGCGAACCTGCCGGGCCGAGAGACGGTGGTCGGCCCGCCGTGGATGACCACGATGAGCGGATGGCGCCGGCCGCTCCGGAACCCCGGGGGCTTTCGGAGCACGCCCTCGATCTCGGCGCCGTCGCGGCTGGTCCAGCGGACCAGCTCCGACGTGCCGAGCCGCCATCCGGCGAGCTGCGCCCCCATGTCGGTCAGGCGCCTGGGCGTCATGGTAGCGAGCGGCGCCGCATAGATCTCGGGGTATCGGGTCGCGTCGCTCCCGACGAACGCGACGTTGGCGAACCCGGCGTCCAGGCTGAACCCGGTGGCGATCGACTCTGAAGTGTGGCCGCGCGGCGTGACGCGGCGGGTCGAGGGGTCGAGGCGGTGGAGCCCGCTCGCGGTGCGTCGCGAGGCCGAGAAGTAGATGCCGTCCGGGCCCCAGTCGAGCAGTCCGCAGTCCTCGTCGAAGCCCGCGGTGAGCGGCTCGACCGCGCCGCCACGAGCCGGGACGACGGCGATCATCGTATTCGCGTAGTAGTGCCAGCGCGACGCCATCGTGGTCTCGAACGCGATTCGCATCCCGTCCGGTGACCACACCGGGGCGGTGTCGGGCCCCGGCTGGGTGACCAGTTCGCTCACCACGCCGTCGGCGACCGTGACCACCGAGAGGTCGGCGGTGCTGTCGGCGCCCAGCTCGGGGTTGATCTGGTGATCGAACGCGATGCGTCCGCCGTCCGGGGACCATTCGAAGCCGCCGACGTGGAAAGCGCCGCGGGTCAGCTGCCGCGCCTTGCGTGAGGCGACATCGATCACCCACAGATGGCTCATCCGGTGCTCTTCGCCCACGCGCTCGAGCTCGCCGTCACGCTTCTCGCGCTCCTTCATCGCCGGCGGCGGCGGATCACGCGTGACGAAGGCGATCGTCGCGCCGTCCGGCGACCAGGCGAAGCCGGTCACGCCCTCGTCGGCCGAGGTGAGCTGGGCGGCGTCGCCGCCCGCCATGTCGAGCACAAACACCTGCCGCTTCTCGGTGCGCTCGGAGCCGAACGCGATGCTGCGGCCGTTCGGCGCCCAGGCCGGCGCATTGCTGTTCTTCTTGCCCTGGGTGAGCGGGCGGGGCTGCTCGCTGCCGATGTCGGCGAGCCAGATCTGGGTGACGAACGCATTCGCCACCCAGTCGGTGTCGCGTACGGTGTAGGCGACGTGGCGCCCATCGGGCGAGATCGCGGGCGCGGCGACGCGGCGCAGTGACACGATCTGGTCGAGGGTCGGAGTGCCGTTTCGCGCGGGCGAGGGTCCCGTGCCCGAACCGGGCGCCGCGGACGCCGTGAGCGCGGCGCCGAGGCACGACAGGACGAGCGCGGCGAGCGCGAGGCGCGCCTCGCCGCCGCTGCGCGTCCGAATCACGTCGCGGTCGTCCGGTTCGACGTCTTGCGCAGGCGCGCCTCGAGCCGCGCCTTGATCGAGGGCCACTCCTCGTCGAGGATGCTGTAGTAGACGGTGTCGCGCACCCGGCCCCTCTGGGTGACGATGTGCCGACGCAGCGTCCCCTCCTCCTTGGCCCCCAGCCGCGCGATCGCCGCGCGTGATGCCTGGTTGAGCGCGTCGGTCTTGAGTTCGACCCGGATGCAGCCCCAGCTCTCGAAGGCGTGGGTGAGCATGAGCAGCTTGGCCTCGGTGTTGACCGCGGTGCGCTGCCACGCGCTTCCGAGCCAGGTCCAGCCGATCTCGACGCGCCGGTTCAGCGGCTCGATGTTCCCGAACCGCGTGCTCCCGACGGCGCGACCGTGCGCCCTCGCGACCGTGGCGAACGGCAGGGCGCGCCCGGCGGCCTGCTCCGCCAGGGCGGTCTCCATGTAGCGTGTGAGATCCTCGGGCTTGCGGATGTCCGACGCGGTCCAGCGCCACAGATCGTGGTCCTTGGCGGTCTCCCACAGCACGGCATGGTGTGCCATCGTCAGGGGTTCGAGTCGCACGTGATCGCCCTCGAGCGTCACGGGCCGGATCTCCATCACGGGGCGGGCGTCGGGCATTCAGCGTTTCCTCCTGGAACGGTTCGGTCGGGAACGGGTCGCGGGGCGGCGGCGCGCGGCGCGGGGGGACCCGCGCCGGGGCGGAGCGGCCCGGCGATGAACTCGCCCTCGGGGCTCACCACCGCGCTGTCGCCGGCGTTGATCCACTCGCGGCCCGGCGGGTAGTGCCGCTTGAACTCGAGCCGGTCGGGCACGTCGTCCCGATGGAGCGCGGTGCAGGCGTTGATGACGTACACCCGGCCCTCCCGGGCGATGTGGCGCATGGTCGCGAGCCACGCCTCGCCCCGATCCCACGTGGCGGCGATGTAGATCTGCGCCCCCCACGCGTACATCGCGTAACGGGTGAGCGGCATGTAGTTCTCCCAGCAGATGACCCCGCACAGGCGTCCGAGAGGCGTGTCGTGAACCGCGAGCGTGCTGCCGTCGCCCTGGGCCCACACCAGCCGCTCGCCCCCGGTCGGGACCAGCTTGCGGTGGCGGGCATAGAGCCGTCCTTCCGTATCGAAGAACAGGAGCGTGTTGTAGAGGCTCGCCGCGCTCGCCTCGGCGTTCAGCTCGTTGACGCCGATGACGAGCTGGACGCCGGCGGCCTTCGCCGCCGCTCCCAGACGCACCGTCTCGGCGCCGGGAATCGAGAGAGCGTTGGCGACCAGCTCGGCGTAGAGCGCACCCAGCGCCTTGCGCTCGCGCGCCGCGAGTAGCCAGACCCAGTCCGGGTAGGCCGGGATGAACGTCTCGGGGAAGACGACGAGCTTCGCCCCGCCGGCGGCCGCCTCGGCCATCAGGCCGCACGCCTTCTCGACCGTGGCATTGCGGTCGAGGAACACCGGCGCATGCTGGACGACGGCGACCTTGAATGGACTCGTGGCGATCAGGCGAGGCCTCCGGGACGCGGCGGGCGGTCCCGCTGTGGGCCAGGGGACGCGTGGCGGCGGGAGTCTAACTCAGGGTGACGACCGGTGGACAATCCGGCGTGCCTACACCCGTGCCGGCTCGGGTCTCGCCGCGCGGAACACGATCTCGCCGCCCTCGACGTCGGCCTCGATCGTGCCGCCTGGCTTGAACTCGCCGGCCAGGAGTCTCATCGCCAGCGGATTCTGAAGCCGTCGTTGGATGGCGCGCTTGAGCGGGCGCGCGCCGAAGTGGGGATCGTAGCCCTCGTCCGCCAGCGCGTCACGCGCGGCGTCGGTCAGGGTCAGGTCCAGCTGGCGTTCGGCGAGCAGTCTCCGCAGCGAGACGACCTGGATGTCCACGATCCGCCGGATGTCGGGGCGGGTGAGCGAGTGGAACACGATCACATCATCCACCCGGTTGAGGAATTCCGGGCGGAAGTGCTCGCGCAGCGCCTCCTGGATGCGCCGCTCCATCCCCTCACGGTCGTCCTCGCCCAGCTCGAGGATCCACTGCGAGCCCAGGTTGGAGGTCATGATGACCAGGGTGTTGCGGAAGTCCACGGTGCGTCCCTGCCCGTCGGTGAGCCTCCCGTCGTCGAGCAGCTGGAGCAGGACGTTCAGCACCTCGGGGTGGGCCTTCTCGATCTCGTCCAGCAGCAGCACGGTGAACGGCCGCCGCCGCACCGCCTCGGTCAGAGCACCCCCCTCCTCGAACCCCACGTAGCCGGGCGGGGCGCCGATCATGCGGGCGACCGTGTGCTTCTCCTGATACTCGGACATGTCGATCCGCACCATGGAGCGCTCGTCGTCGAACAGGAACTCGGCCAGCGCCCGCGCCAGCTCGGTCTTGCCGACGCCGGTGGGCCCGAGGAAAAGGAACGAGCCCAGCGGACGGCGCGGATCCTGGAGTCCTGCGCGGGCCCGACGCACCGCTTCGGCCACGCGGCGGACGGCGTCATCCTGACCGACCACGCGCTGGTGAAGCCGTTCCTCCATCTTGACCAACTTCTCGATCTCGCCCTCCAAGAGGCGCGCCACCGGGATGCCGGTCCATTTGGCGACCACCTGGGCGATGTCCTCCTCGTCCACCTCCTCCTTGAGCATCTTCTGGTCGCGCTGCACGTGGGCGAGCCGCGCGTTCTCCTGCTCGATCTGGCGTTCGGCCTGCAGCAGCTGCCCGTAGCGCAGCTCGGCCACCCGTGCAAGATCGCCGTTCCGCTCGGCCTTCTGCTCCTCCAGCTTGATGCGCTCACGCTGGGCTTTCAGCTCGCGGATCTTTCCGACCACCTCCTTCTCCTGCTTCCAGTGCGTCTCGAGCGTCGCCGACTCGGCCTTCACGCGGCCCAGTTCCTCGTCGAGGCGCCGCAGCCGCTCCTTGCTGCCGGC
>JBKJXJ010000347.1:0-3236 GCA_046716125.1 Candidatus Eiseniibacteriota bacterium | reverse complement strand
GTCTGGGCGCGCAACGCCATCGCCCTCGATCCCGCGACCGGCGTCATCCTGTTCGAGAAGAACGCCGGCGCCTCGGCCCCGTGCGCGAGCCTCACCAAGCTGATGACCGCGCTGGTGTTCCTCGAGCAGCGGCCGGACTTCACCCGACACGTCGCGGTGACGGATGCCGAGCTCCGGGGCGGCGGCCAGACCAAGCTCCGGCGCGGCGAACGGGTCCGCCTGGGCGACCTGCTCCACATGAGCCTGATGTGCTCGGACAACGTGGCGACCCGCGTCATCGCCCGCGAGTCGGGCGTGCCGCTCGAGGATTTCCTCGCCCGCATGAACCGCAAGGCGGTCGAGCTGGGACTGGCGCGCACCCGCTTCGTCGAGTCCACCGGGCTCGACGAGCGCAACGTGTCCACCGCCGCGGACATGGCGCGACTGCTGCGCGCGGCGGCCGATAACCCGATCATCCACGAGATCAGCACCCTGCGCGGCTACGATTTCATCGGCCTGTCCTCCCAGGATCGCGCCCGCCCGCACCACATCGGCAACACGAACCGACTTCTCTACGGGCGCTACGAGGTCCGCGGCGGCAAGACCGGTTTCATCTCGGAGGCCGGCTACTGCCTCGCCACGTGGATCCGCACCGATGAGCGCGACATGATCGCGGTGGTCATGGGCGCACCCACCAACGCCACGCGCTTCGCCGACGTGGTGCGGCTCGTCCAGCACACCACGCCCAAGAGCGTCGCGCCCCGCGGTCTCTAGCCGCCCTCGATCCGCTCCTCAAGAGATGACCTCGCGCGATCGCCTCCGCGGTCTCATCGCGGGGCTCGTCGCCGGCGCCGCGAGCGGCCTGTTCGGTGTGGGCGGGGGCCTGGTCCTGGTGCCGGCGCTCACCGGGATCTTCGGACTGACGCAACATCAGGCGGTCGGCACGTCGCTCGCCATCATCGGTGCTACGGCGCTCACCGCCATCGTCGTCTACGGCGCGCACGCCAACGTCGTCTGGTTCGCGGCCGTCCCGATGGCGCTGGGCAGCCTCGTGACCGCGGGGCTGGGCGCGAAGCTCGCCATCCGCATCCCCGCGGCCCGGCTGCGCCGGACTTTCGCGGTGTTCCTCTCGCTGGTCGCGCTGCGGCTGTTGTGGCAGCCGCCTGCCGTCTCGGAAACGCTCGCGCTGAGCGGCGTCACGGGCGCCGTCGGCTTCCTGCTCCTCGGACTCGCGGCGGGCATACTGGCCGGCTTCATGGGCGTGGGCGGGGGGATCCTCGTGGTCCCGGTCCTGACCCTGGTGTTTGGTATGTCTCAACAGGCGGCACAGGGCACCTCGCTCGCCGTCATGCTCGTCACGGCGCCGGCCGCCGCGTTCGAACACTCGCGAAACCGTAATGTCGTGTGGCGTTTGGTCCCCGTGCTCGCGCTCGGCACGGTGCTGGGCGCTCCGCTGGCGGCATGGGCCGCCCAGGGCCTCTCGCACGATTGGCTGACGCGGGGCTTCGCGCTCTTCCTGCTCGTCACCGCCGTCCACACCTGGATGAGATCCGCTCCAGGAGAGGCGCGCGCGACCACGCCCGCGAGCGCGCGTCGATAGGCGCACGGCAGCCCGACTGAACGCTCCAGATGCAGGGAATTCGGCATTTCGTTACTTGTGCCGACTCGGGATGAGGACTAGCATCATGGCGGTTTCCAGCTCCAAGGTGGCCGCGGCGACGTCCGATTCCCGTCGGGGATCGAGCCGGTGGTACCGCTCACATCTCATGGCATTGCACTCTCCTAAGGGGGTTCCACCATGCGAAAGATTACGACTTTGTTCCTCTCACTCGCCCTTGCGGCGGCGTTCGCGACGCCGGCGCTGGCGGTGAACCTGCTCTCCGATTTCTTCAGCTACCCGGACGGGAACCTGACGCCGAACGGCGGCTGGGCGAGCTTCAGCGGCGTCGGCACCGACGTCCAGGTGAGCCTGGGCCGCGCCACGGGCTTCGGCCCCAACGCGGTTGACGACCATGTGTTCTTCGCCGCGCAGCCGGCCACGGCCTCGACCTACGCCTGCTTCAACGTGCGGATCCCCGCGGTCGCCGCGGCGCCCAAGCCGATCTACTTCTTCGCCATGAAGGATGGCGGCACCGCGGCCTTCAGCGCGCGCGTGTACGTGCTCCCGATCACGGGCGGGTTCACCTTCGGCATCTCGCACTCGAGCACCAGCGCGACCGTCGGCGTGACGCCCTGGTCTGCCGCGTCACTCAACTACGACCAGATCTACACCATCGTCACCAAGTACGATCCGGTGGCCAAGACGTCCACGCTGTGGGTGGACCCGGCGAGCGAGGCCAGCACGAGCGTCACGGACGCCAACGCGGCCGCGATTTCGATATCCGTCTCCACCGTCGCGTGGCGCCAGAGCGCGTCCGCGTCGACTCTGCCCGCGTCCCCTTCGTACGCGGGAACGGCCGACTGGGGCTTCTCGGCGGACAACCTCGGCGTGGGGACGAGCTTCGCCGACGCTTGCGTCAGCGATCCGACCCCGAACCGTGGCAGCACGTGGGGCCAGATCAAGACGCTGTACCGGTAGTTCTTCGACCAGTCACACCGAACAACGGCGGCCACTTCCCTCCCGGGGAGTGGTCGCCGCATTTTGTGCCGGCCTCGCCGATGCCGGCGGTTGCGGCCACGCCGTGCATCCTGCTTCGCCTCGTGGCATCCGGCGCGGGCCGTGGGTGAATCAGCCCACGAGGTTTGGCGCATAGACGCGAGACGGCCCGCACCCTCCCGCCCCACGCCCCCACGATCCCGCGGGTTACTGGCGTACCGCGCGTCGAGGTCCAAGGCGCGCAACGGGTTCTCGCCCCGGAAATCGTGGGGTGTGGGTTCGCCCGTTTCCGGCCGATGACTTGCATCTCTGCTCCTGCGCAGTTCCTGGCTCCGCGCCGATCGCGGTTCAGGCTCGGGACTTCATGGCGGCTCCACCTACTCCGAGAGGCACCCATGACGAGACCTCTGCGGTCCCGCTCAGCAGCGCGGCGACGGAGTTTTCAGGCGGAGTCCCAGGGACCCGTCGCATCCACCGCCGGAGCGGAGCGCGATACGGTCATCCCGATCGCGCCGATCGCCCAGTCGCTCCCGGTCGCGATCGCGCGCCAGGCGCAGCGCGAAATGGACCGCCTTCGTCGTCTGCCCGCGGGCGCGCCCGAGGCAGCCCACGTGCGGGCGTATCTCCAGTGGCTCTGGTCGCTCCCGTGGAACACGGCCGC
>JBKJXJ010000346.1:0-7242 GCA_046716125.1 Candidatus Eiseniibacteriota bacterium | reverse complement strand
CCAAGTGGATCAGCGCTTCCAGGACTGACGGCGTGCGACCGCCAGGAGCGAGCGCACGTCGGTGGGCCGGGTCGCGACCGTGGACGCGTAGCGGGACGCGGCGAACGTCCCCAGCCAGGATCCCCACACCGAGTCCAACGACAGTCCACCCGAGAGGAAGCCGGCCGGCCGGTACGCGCCGCTGCCTTCCTCGACGGCCTGACGGAGGCCCGTGCCACCGCTCGGGTTGGTCGGTCCGGCCTGGGCGAACGCGGAAGCGATGATGAGTGTGGTGCCGGCGAGGACGAACACCGCGACGAGTGCGGACTTCCTTGCGGACATGGTAGGCGCCTTCTGTGAGGGGGAGGGTTCCAAGCACCTGGATCTTCCCTCTCACAAAGCGAATGGCGTGCCACCGGGCGTCGGGGCCCGGATGTCCGCATAACTCTTTATGATCAAAGGCAGTTGCGTCGTTGCTCACGTCCGGAGGCGCGGCGGGCAGACGGCCAACAACTCGCCGTTTTCGGCGAGCACGGTCGCCGATAGCGCTGCAACCTATTGTTGTGTAGCACGATGAGGCGTTATCGCAGATTTCTGCGAATTCGCAGAATCTGGCGAGGGCCGGAGAGGCCGTACTTCCTCATGCGATAGCGCAGGGACTGCTCGGTCATCCCGAGAGCCCGGGCCGCGACGCTCTGGTTGCCACGGGCCTTCTGGAGCGCATCGCCCATCATCTGACGCTCCAGCCCCGCGATCTCATCTGTGAGGCGACCCGCCCGCCCCGCTCTCCGCGACGTCCCCTGCTCCGCCAGCCCCTGCGGCGGGGGATTCGGCCGCAGCACGCGCCCGGGGTTCATCGCGAGGACGCGCTCGATGTAGTTCTGCAGCTCGCGCACGTTCCCGGTCCAGTCGCTCTGCATGAGGGCGGCGAGGAACTCGCTCGACAGCTCGGGCACCTCGCGCTCGAGCTGCTTCGCGAAGTGGGCGACGAAGTGATGGGCGAGGTTGGGGATGTCTGCCTTGCGCTCGCGCAGGGGCGGGACCTCGATCGGGATCACATTCAGCCTGTAGTAGAGATCCTCGCGGAACCGGCCCTCCTGGATGAGGCGCCGCAGATCGCCGTTGGTCGCGGCGATGATGCGCACGTCCACGGAAACCGGCTTGCTCCCGCCCACCGGGGTGATCTCGCGGTTGGCGATCGCCGAGAGCAGCGCCACCTGCTGTTTGAGCGGCATCTCGCCGATCTCGTCGAGGAACAGCGTGCCGCCGTCGGCCAGGACGAACTTGCCGTCGCGGCCTCGCACGTCGGTGGCGGTCTGCGGGAGGATCCCGAACAGCTCGCTCTCGATCAGCGTCTCGGGGATGGCGCCGCAGTTGACCGCGACGAAGGGCTGCAGCCGCCGCTTGCCGCCGTGGTGCAGGATGCGGGCGATGAGCTCCTTGCCGGTGCCGTTCTCGCCGGTGATCAGCACGGTGGTCTTGGTCCGCGCCGCGCGCTCGATGACCGAGAGCACCTGCTGCATCGCCGAACTCGTTCCGATCAGGCTCTGGGCCTGGAATCGGGCGCCGACGACCTGTCGGAGCGAGAGGTTCTCGCCCACCAGCAGCTCGTTGTCGCGCCGGACCTCCTCGGCGCCGCGGCTGTTCTCGATCGCGACCGCCATGAGATGGGCGAACCCCTCGAGCAGGCCGCGGTCCGCGTCGCTGAAGGCGTCCGGCCTGCGGGAGTCATCCATGTAGACCGCCCCGACCACTCGGCCGCCGAGGTACATGGGGACGCAGACGATCGAGCGGAGCCTCAGGTCGAGGACGCTGTCCGAGACCGCGCGCGGATCGGAAGGGGCGTCGGTGATCAGCAGGCTGCCGCCGCTGCGCGTGACCCGCTCGACCACGCGCCGGCTGTAGCTCACGGCGTCACGCCGGGTGATGGCGTCCACCGCCCCGTGCTCGGCCATCGGCGTGAGCTCCCCGCTCTCCGGATCCGCCAGCAGGAGCACGCCGCGCTCGGCGCCGAACTGCTCGACCGCCAGCTCCATGGCGCTCTGGGTCAACTCTCGAAGATCGGGGAGCGAGTTGAGCAGCCGGCTCACCGATTCGATCAGGGTGCGATCGCGGTCGCCCACCGCGCCGCGGCCGCCGCTGCGGCGCAGCCACTCCACCATGAGCGCGAGCGCCCGTTCGCGCCCGCGGCGATTGCCGTGCCGCTCAAATGTTGCCGCCGCCTCCTCGAGCCAGGCGCCGACCGGGATCCTGCCGTCCACGGTGCCCGCGAGGGCCAGGCGCGCGAGATCGAGCTGCGCCTGCGCGCGGTCCACGGGAGCGGGCAGGGCCGCGAAGGCCGCCAGCGCCCGCCGAGCGTGCTCCAGGGCGTCCCGCACCCGCTCCTGGCGCAGCCCCAGCTCGGCGCGAAGCTGGTCGGCGAGGGCCTGGGCATAGGGTGCGGTGCGGCCCGCGAGCCAACGGTCGGCATCCCCGAGGCGGGTGGCCGCGCGGTCGACCGCGCTGTCGCGGAGGGCGGCCCGGCCGGCGAGGGTGCGCAGGACGGTGGTCCCGATCGACCCCGCGGAGTCGCCGTCGGTGAGGGCGGCGGCCCAGAGCGCGCCCGCCTCCTGCCAACGTCCCGCGGCGATCCAGACCCGGCCCAGCTCGACCCGGCACCATTCCACCTCGTAGGGGGTCGCCACCCGGGTGGCGAGGTTGAGCGCCCGCCAGGCGCAGCGCTCGGCACCGGCGAGTCGTCCCCCGACACGGTGCGCCTGCGCGGCCGATCGCCACGCGAACGGCTCGAGGTCGGGCTGATGGCGCCGGGCGAGACGCACCGCCGCGCGCGCCTGGTGCGCCGCGGAGCGAGCCCGGCCGGTCAGCCCGTCCACCTGCGCCAGCAACGCGAGCGCGGCCGCCGCCCCGGCTGATCGCCCGTCCTCGAGCGCCACGCGCAGGGCCTCCGCGGCCGTCTCGCGCATCTCGTCCCACCGGCCGGCTTCGATCAACACCGCCGCGTAGCCCTGGAGCAGCTCCTCGAGCACCAGGCGATATCCCTGGCTCCGGGCGCGCCCGATCGCCTCGCGGTAGAGCTCGTGGGTCGCCTCCGGGTTCTGGCGCGCCTGCGCGACGGCCGCGCGCGTGCCCATCGCGCGGACCTCGCCCAGCCCGTGTCCGACGCGGTGATACGCCGCCTCGGCGGTGCGCGCGAGACGCTCCGCCTGATCGTGGTCACCGAGCGCGAGCAGCGCGCGGGCGAGGGTGTTGGCGGCGATGCCCTGCGCTTCGGCGTCGTCCACGGACCTAGCCAGACTCCATGCCGACTCCGCCACGGCCCTGGCGCCGTCGCGGTCTCCGAGCGCGCCGCGTCGCGCCGACTCGTCGCACAGCAATCGCATGCGCGCCGCCGGAGGGGGTGACGCCTCGAGCGCCTCGCGCACCACCCGCTCCAGATCGCCGAGACGTCCGGCACGCAGGTAGCAGGTCGAGAGCCGCTGCCTGCATTCGGCGCGCTGCTCCGCGTCGTTCGCGAGCGCCAGCGCGCGCTCGATGTGCGGGATCGCCCGCGCGTAGAGCCCTCGCGCCGCCAGCTCCTGACCGGCGCGAGCGTGCCAGCCCCCGGCCAGCCCGGGCGCATCGGTCTCGGCCAGTGCCGCCGCCGCCGCCGCCAATCCGTCATCGTGAGCCGCATCCACGGCCTCGTCAGCGGCGGCCAGCGCCGCCGCGGCTTCGCCGGCGCAGACCAGGTGTCGGAATCGCGCCTCGGCACTCACGCCCGGCCACGCCGCCGCGGCGCGATGGAGCGAGCGCCGCGTCTCCGCATCGATGCTTTCGAGGATGCGTTCGCCGAGGGCAGGCGGGGCGAGCACGAACATGCCGTCGTCGTCGCGCCGTGCCAGCCCGGCCGTCACCAGGGAATCGAGCGATTCCGGCGTTACGCCGGGGTCCAGCGCCGCCGCCATCGCAGGCTCGATCCGGTGGCCCCAGACCGCCAGCACCGCGGCCGCGGCGCGCGACGGTCCGGGAAGCGTCTGGACGATCGCGAGCATCGAGGCCTCGAAGCTCGCCGGCGTGCGCACGGTGGCGAGGCGCGCCTCGTCCACCACCAGGCCGGCATCGCTCTCGCGCAGCGCGCCGGCCTCGGCGGCCGCCTTCAGCATCTCCACCGTGAGGCCGGCGTGGCCCCCGGCCCGCGACCAGAGGAACGACCGCAGCAGCTCGGGCGCCGGCTGGTTGAGGCGCGCCGCCGCGAGTCGTCCGACGGCGCCGGCGTCGAGCGCGCCGAGCGTCAGGCTCTCCGCGAGGCCCGCGTCGCGCATCACCTGCTCGTCCTCGCGCGAGCCGTCGCCCGCGCCCGGGGCCGCACCGCGGCGCGCCAGAACCCAGCGCAGGCTCCGGCCGGCCGAGTGCAGGACGAGACGTCTCATCAGGGCGCGGGAAAGCGGATCCAATCGCTCGCTGTCATCGAGAAGCACCAGTCGCGGCGCGGCGTCGTTTCCGGCGCCCGCCGCGCTCTGTGTCCACTCGATTGCCAGCTCGGCGAGGGCTCCCAGTTCGGCGCCCGCCAGACTGCCCTCGGCGCCGGCCAGTGCCGCGCGTGTCGCGGGCGAGAGGACATTCGGGGTCGCGGGCAGCGTCGCCGGATCGACTCCAGCCTCCGCCGCCCAGCGACGCAGCAGCGCCAGTGCCACGGCCCCGGCTCCGGTGAACGAACCGCAGGCGAGGTGCGCGACCTGACGGCCGTCGAGCGCGGCGCGCGCGCCCAGCTCGTCGAGGAGCGCGGACTTTCCGGCGCCGGGCTCCCCGGTGACCAGCATCACACGCGCGCGGCCGTGAACGGAACGCGCCCAACGCTCGAGCGTGCCGAGCTCGCGCTCGCGGCCGACGATCACCACCGTGCGGAAGCGCTCCGCCAGCGGCCGGCGGGCGGCCGGGTGCATCCGCTCCAGGTCGCGCCGCACCGCGCGCGCGTCGGCCGGGCGCTGCGCCGGATCGGAGGCGAGCAGCTGGAGCACGAGCTGGACCAGCGGGGCCGGAGCGCCCGCCTCCTCGAGCGGCCGCGCGGCGGGCGGTCCGGCCTGCTGACGCCGGAGCAGCGAGGTCGAGCTCGCGGCCTCGAATGCCGGATGGCCTGCGATCAGCGTGAAGAGCGTGGCGCCGAACCCGTACAGGTCGGCGGCGCGCGTGGGCAACTCGCCCCGCACGACCTCGGGCGCCGCGAACCCCGGCGTGCCGCGATGGCTCTTGTCGTCGCGGCCGAGAACGGCGGCGAGACCGAAGTCGAGCAGCTTCGCTCCGAGCGGGCGGTCGCCCGGCGTGGACCCCGGCACCACGAGGAGATTCGACGGTTTGATGTCGCCGTGGATGACCCCGGCCGCGTGGAGCGCCTCGAGCCCCTGCGCCACCTGTGCGGCGACGAAGAAGAACGAGGGCCAGTCGCCGCGCGCGAGCGCGCGGTCGGCCGCCATGCCCGGGACGTACTCCATCGTGAAGTAGGCCGAGCCGTCGTGCGCGAAACCCAGCTCGTGGACCGCCACCACGGCCGGGTGTCGCAGCCGGGTCAGCGCTTCGAACTCGCGCCGCGTCAGCTCGGCCGCGGGCAACGCGGTGCCGGCGCGCAGACGCTTGAGCGCGCACTCGCTCCCGGTGGTCAGGTCACGGGCGAGGAAGACCTCGCCCATGCCGCCCGCGCCCAGGCGCTTGAGCAGTTCGTACCGGCCCGCCAGCCGCTCGTTCATGGTTCGGCTCCGACAGGAACGTCCCCCGTCGCATCGGCCAGCTCGCGCCACACGCAGTCCGAGAGGATCCCCCAGGGCGAAGCGCCGCAACGGAGCACCGCGTCGTGAAACGTCCGGGTCCGGTAGCGGGGGCCGAGACGGCGCCGGGCCTCGTCCTGAAGCTCGCGCAGACGCTGCGCCCCAAGACTGTAGCCCATGAGGGCGGGATCCGCAGCGACCGATCGCAGTTCGCGACCGGCCTCGTCGTCGGTGAACAGGCAGCGCTCGACGAGCATCCGCCGCGCCTCCTCCTGTGTCAGCGCCCCCGAATGCAGGCCCAGCGCCGCGTGTGAACGGCCCGCGGCCTTGAGGCCGCGCACCGCGCCGGCCAGCCGGTAGCGCGGATCCTCACCGCCGAACCCCTCGTCGAGCATCATGCGCTCGCAATACTGTCCCCAATCCTCCCCGGGCCAGCTCTCGAGCAGCGCCTGGCGAAGGTCGGATCCGGACGCGGAGATCGCCACCGCGCGCAGGCCCCGCCCCGGGATCCCCTCGTGCGCCACCGCCAGCCCGCTCTCCCTGCGGTTGAGCGGGTCGGGGTCGGCGCGGCCGCCCGCGCCGGCGACCACCGATTCGGGTGCGCTCGCCTCCAGCCATGCCGGTCGCTGCGCGGTGCCGACCCGGACGCCGGGGTCCGCGAGGCGGAGCGTGCGGCCGCTCCGGAACGGTGGCGCCGCGCGCACGTTCAGCACCAGTCGCGGCGGGAGGGACACGATCTCCCGCCCGCGCAGGAACTCCATGATGCGACCGATGTCCCATCGGATGCCGGGGATCGTGGCGTCGTCCGCGCCCCCGTTCACGGAGGCCCGTGAGGGGATCGCGTCCAGCTCGGCGCGGCGCGCCTCCACGAGGCGGGCGCCCTCGGCGAGCAGCGTCTCGATCGGCGCCACCTCCGCGACCAGCGCCGTGCGCAGCAGCCGCACACACGCGTCCGGTCCGATCGCCGGCTCGCCTCGCGAGGCGGGCAGGAGGTCCTCGCGCAGGTAGACCAGGAACGCCTGGACGGCGCGGACCGCGCTGGTGTCGGCCTGGGCGAGGTCCGCCTGCAGCCGGGCGTTGCGGCAGCCGGTGACGCGCCGGGGCACATCCTCGCGATAGAAGCGCAGCACGCCTTCGAAGCGCTCGATCGCCAGCTCGGTGAGCACCCGCGGCGGATTCCGGAGGTTCACGCGCGCGGTCCGCAACACCTCGGGCACCTCGGCCAGCCGCCGCGCGGCGCGCTGCAGACGGACGCACACGGAGCCACTGGAACGGTCGAGCGCCGCCTCGACGGAGCCCGCCACCAGGGCGACGTAGGCGCCGGGATCGCGCTCGAACGGGCGCAGGACCTCGAGTTCGAGCAGCTCGCGCTCGACGGCGGCGTCGAGCAGCGCACGGTCGACCGCGGCTTCCGGCATCGCCGGGGCGCCGGCGCGCGCGTCGCGGGGGATGGCGTCGAGCCGGGTGCGGAAGTCGCGCAGCCAGCCCAGGTCCCCGGCCAGCGCCGTCCTCGTCACGGCCGCGG
>JBKJXJ010000345.1:0-7093 GCA_046716125.1 Candidatus Eiseniibacteriota bacterium | reverse complement strand
ACCTCCGGCAGCGTGGGCGAAACCAGGGCGTCGAAGCGAGCGCAGAGTGCATCCATCGCGCGCGCGATCTGGCGGCGTACGCGCATCGCGCGCAGGTATTCCGCCGCGGAGATCGTCGCGTAGGCGTAGGGCTTGATACGGTCCTCCGGCGCGGTCAATGCGGCGGCGTGGCCGGAGGCGAGAAACTCGTCAAAGGCGCTTGACGCCTCCGCGCCGATCACGATCGCGGAGACCGCGCCGTAGGGCAGATCAGGCAGCGTGATCTCCTCAAGCGTTGCGATCTCACGCAGCACCGCGAGCGATCCCTCGAAGTGTGCGGCCACCTCCGGCTGCGCGTCATCGACCGCGCCAGCGAGCACGCCGATGCGGAAGCGTTCTGCTCGCTGGGTTGTCGGTGGATAGAGAAAGCGGCGGTTGGCGGCGGTGGGGTCGCGCGCGTCCGGGCCGGCGATCGCGGCCAAGACGAGCGCGCAGTCGTCCGCGGTGCGGCCCATCGGCCCCAACTTGTCGAGCGTCCACGCCAGCGCCATCGCGCCGTGCCGGCTCACCAGGCCATAGGTGGGCCGCAGTCCCGTGACCCCGCTGTAGGCACAGGGCGTCAAGATCGACCCCGACGTCTCGGAGCCGATCGCGAACGGCACCAGCCCCGCCGCGACCGCGGCGCCCGGGCCGCTCGATGAGCCGCCGCTCCAGAACTTGGTGTTCCAGGGCGTGAGCCCGGGACCGGTGAACGACGCGTTCGCGTGGTTATAGCCCATGCCGCCCGCGAGTTCGACCATGGCGAGCTTCGAGGTGAGAATCGCGCCCGCCGCGCGCAGACGCACGATCGCCGTGGCGTCGTGCTCGAACTGCTGCTCGCGGTAGGGCGTTGCGCCCCAGGTGGTGGGCGCTTCTTTCGTAGCGAGCAGGTCCTTGACGCCATACGGCACGCCATGGAGCGGCCCGCGCCAGCGCCCCTTGACGATCTCGCGCTCGGCCTCGCGCGCGTCCCTGAGCGCGGCCTTGCGCATCACCGTGACCACCGCGTTGAGCCTGGGCCCGATGGTTTCGAGGCGGCTCAGCACGCCCTCGGTGAGTTCGACCGGGGAGAGCTTCTTCGCCTTGAGGCGCGCCGAGAGTTCGCGCACCGGCAGAAAGAACGTGGCTTCATCGAGCATGCGGGCCTCAGAGCCTGAAGGTGAAGTCGGGTTCGTCGCCGTTCGCGAGCTTCGCGCCACGCAGCGCACGGCCGCCCGCCAGCCGCTGTTCGAGCTCGGTCGTCACTGCTTCCAGCTGCTCGGGCGTCAGGTGCTTGCCGTAGCGGCGCTGCAGGATCGCGGCCAGCGCGCGGGCCTCCTCGGAGATCTCGGGCGGCGCGGCCGGCGTTGCCGGCGCGGCGGCCGAATCGGGCTTCGCAGGCGTCGCCACGGGCGGAGGCGTCGGCGTCTGCCCGATCGCCATCATGGACGGCATGAGCGCTTGCGAGAGCCCGGCGACACCGACGGTGACCAGGAAACGGCGGCGGTCGGGTGCGGGGGGCTGTGAGGGGCTGTTCATGCGGACCTCCAATCGAGCGAATGGACCTGGCGACGGCGGTGGAAGCTACTGCCGGGACGGGCTGGCGTTCAACGTCGATTGGCCCCGCCTCACGGGCCGATGGTCCCGGGCCAGTTGACCACCACGGAGATCGGAGACGCGTCCCCTTCCTCAACCAGCGCATTGACCAGAAACCGTTGGCCGTCGGGATGAACGACGTAGTGGTTCCTGCAGTCGACCAGGCCCGTGGCCCGCATCCGGAACAGCGGCCGCGGTATGCCCGCGGAGAACGCGGCGCCGGTGCGGACCGGCACGGACATGAGCGTGCGATCCGGGGCCAGGAAGAACAGCTCCCGTCCATCCCGGCTCCAGCGCGGCTGTGCGCCACCGCTCCTCGAGATCTGCCACTTGCCGCCCGTCCCGGCCGAGGTCGCCGGATAGGACTCGACGTAGACCTCGTAGCGCCCCGACTCGTTGGAGGTGTAGGCGATCCAGTACTGCGTCGGGCCGGACCCGGGGAAGGCAACCGCCTGGAAGCTGTCGAACTCGTTCTGCAGGCACGGGACGGGCTTGCGGGCGCCGGAGAGCGGGAGCATCCACAGGTCCCATTTCGTCTTCGGGTCCCACTTGGCGAACAGGATCTGACGCCCGTCCGGAGACCAGTCGGTGGGATAGGTCGAAGCCTCGGCGCTCAACAGGGGCGAATCGATCCCCGCTCCGCCCGAGGCCTTCTCGAACAGGCTGGACGGTCCGTTGCGGCGCGAGGCGAAAACGATTCGACCGCCTTCGGGCGACCAAATCGGGAACCCGTCATCGGATGCGTGGAACGAGAATCGCGAGCCTGTCTCGCGGTCCAGGTCGTAGAGCCAGACGTCGTAGGTGCCGGTCTCGGGGTCGAGCTTGCCAGTGACGACCTTGCGCGCGTCCGGCGAGAGCCAGGGATCGCGATAGGCCCCGGGCGCCGTCACCACCCCCAGCGGCCGGCCCGATCGATCGACCCAGGTGAGTTGCGTGCTTCGTGCCGCGCCGCTGCGGTAGGCCAGCACGCCGTTGGCGGACGCCGAGAATGCCGCCAGGCCGGGTGTGGTGAGATCGACCCAGGCCACCTCCCCGATCACCGCCGGCTCGCCGCTGAGCGTGAAGCGACCGGCGTCGAACCGCTGGGCCATGAGGTTGTGACCGCGAAGGAAGAGCAGGTAGCCCCGCTGCCTCGGACCGTGGGCGTACGAGACGAACCAGTCCGCGCCCACGAGTCTGCGTCTGGTCCGGCCGTCGAGCGATCCGAGGTACACGCCCCGCCCGTCGGCCCGCTCGCTCCAGGCCAGGTAGAGGAAATGGCGGCCATCGGGGAGGAAGCTGGGCCACTGATGGCTGCTCTCCTGGCGCGCCGGTTCGAGCGTGGTGACCGGCTCAGGCGTCCCGCCGGACTCGTGGATCTGGTAGATCCGGTCGCCGACATTGGGCGCGAACACGATGACGCCGTCGCGATTCCAGCTCCCGCCCCGGGCATCGAACACGTCGGCCAGCGCCTGCGGCGGCCCACCATCGACGCGGATGCGCTTGAGCTTTCCGTCGGCGAAGAACGCGAGGAACCGGCCGTCGGGCGACCAGAAGGGATGCAGTGCGCCCTCGGTGCCCGGCAGCGTCCGCGCCTCCATGGAGTCCAGCCGGCGCACCAGCACCATGCGGTCTCCGGCCGCGGTCGTGGCGATCATGGCGATCCGGCTGCCGTCTGGCGCCACGGCAATGGAGCCTTCCAGCGTGCTGCCGGCGGGCGGCGCGATCGAGAATCGGATCGCGGACCGTGCTCCGGGCTCGGGAACGAGAAGCCGACGCACGGCCGGTATGGCGAGCGCGGCGGCGGCGAGGATCAGCCCCGCCAGCACGACGAGAGCCACGGGGCGCCAGTAGGTCGCCCGCGCGTTAAGGATCGCGGACATGCTCAGGGGGCTCTTCACCTTCTTGCGCACCGCGAGCAGGTCGACCAGCAGATCCTCGGCGTGCGGGTAGCGTTCGGAAGGGTCCTTGGCCAGGAGCTTGGCGATGATCCGGTCGACTTCGAGCGGGATCCCGGAGCGCTGCGCTGTCACGGGCTCGGGGTCGGTATGGAGAATCGCGGACGAGACCGCCTGCTCGCTGTCACCGCGAAACGGCAACCGCCCCGTAAGCATCTCGTAGAGCACGACGCCCAGCGACCACATGTCGGTCTGCCGATGCGTGGGCTGTCCGCACGCCTGCTCCGGGGACATGTAGGCCGCCGTCCCGAGGGTGGTTCCGGTGCGCGTGAGCCGCGTGCGGTCGCCGATCTGGGCGAGCCCGAAGTCGGTGATCTTCACTTGACCATCCGAGGTCAGCATGAGGTTGGCCGGCTTGATGTCGCGGTGCACGACACGCTTGTCGTGTGCGGCATGCAGGCCCTGGCAGACCTGAATCGCGATGTCGATGGCGACCCCCAGCGGCAACGGGCGCTCCGCGATCCGTTCGCGCACGCTCCCGCCGGCGATGAACTCCATGACGATGAAGTCGTGCTCGGGATCGACCTCGAAGACCGTGCAGATGTTGGTATGGTTCAGGGAGGCGGCGGCCTGGGCTTCGCGCAGGAAGCGCTCGCGATCCTCGAGCACCTGGGGCGGCAGGAACTTGAGCGCCACCGTGCGGCGCAGGCGGCCGTCCTCGGCCTTGTAGACCACGCCCATGCCGCCCTCGCCGAGCTTCTCGAGGATATGGTAATGCGAGATCGTCTGGCCGATCATGCGATCGGCGCCGGGAGGGATGGAACGCAGTCCTGAATGACGGCCACGGCATGCTCCTGCACGTCCGCGAGGCTACAAACCGGGGACTACCGGGAAACTAGCACCCGGTGCTCGACCCGCGCTACCTCGGAGCGCCGCGGATAGGACGGCGGAAGCCGATGGTAGTCCGCGTTGGCGTCGCTGATGCGCTCGTTGACCGCGCGGGCGATCAGCCGGTAGCCGCCCGCCGGCACCCGGTAGCGCAGCGACACGGTTGCCGACTCCCCTGGCGCCAGGCGGTTGTCGCCCAGCAGCTTCACCGCCGGCCACCATTGGAACCGCAACTCGATCCGATGCTCGGCTCGGGCCAGTGTGTCGCCGGCCGGACCGATCGCCTCCAGCTGGATCCGGACGCTGCGCTCGGGGTCACCGGTGGGCAGACGATGCCCCGCGTGCGCGTTCGAGGCCCGGACCGCCCAGGTGGTCGAGTCCCCGGCCGCCGCCCGTGGCGCGGGATCGGCGTGCAGCGCCACACCCGGCGGCCGCAGGGCAGCCATCGAATCCCACAGGGCCGGCGCGGTCTCTCCGCCCTTCCTCAGATGGCTGCCGATCCAGCCGTGCAACCCCGTGCGCCGGACGGGCCCGCCTGCGACCAGCGGGCGCTCGACCGCCGGCATATGGCAGTCCTGGCAGATACGGCCGGCCGCGGCCTGCGGCCCCTCCCGCCATTCGTCACCGGTGCGAAACGCGCAGACCAGGTTCTTGCCGCGGTAGATCTGCACCGCCTGATGGCAGCGCAGGCACAGGTCGGCGCTGCGGAAGGCGGGGTTGTGACGTACGGCATGCGGCGCCTGCGTGTCGCCGAACGGCCCTTCGACCGCGCCGTCGCGCACGTGGCATGCGGCGCAGGTGATCGCCTCCGCCTGCAGCGCGGGATCGAACTGGGGATTGGCGCGACGCACCGGCCGCTCGATGTCCCCGCGGTGGAGGGACACGACCAGCGAGTCGATCTGGTTGCGAAGCGGCGTATGGCAGTTGACGCACATCCACGCGACGCCGGGTTGCTTGTGGAGCTCGGCCTGGAACTGGGGATCCGACCACGCCTGCGCGTGTACCGACTGCTGCCATTCGCGGTAGATCTCAACGTGGCAGCTCCCGCACTCGCTCGCCGACAAGCTCTTGAGACCGCGAGGCACGCGTTGCGCCGGGAACGGCCGCTCGTAGATCGGACGTGTCGCGTAGAAGTCCGAGGCACCGCGCACGCACGCGAGCGCGACCGACAACACCAGCAGCGCGGCAGCGGAGAGGCGTCTCATCGCGGGGCTCGCGTGGCCCGGGACTCGTCCCGGGCGCTACGCCTTCAGCAGGTTCCTCAGCACGGTCTGGAGGATCCCACCGTTCCGGTAGTAGTCCACCTCGACCGGACTGTCGAGCCGCGCGATCGCCTGGAAGGTGAGCACCGAGCCGTCCTCGCGGCGCACGGCGACGGTGACACGTTGGCGCGGAACGAGGTCCCCGGTCAGCCCCGTGATGTCGATCACCTCGCGGCCGGTGAGCCCCAGGCTCTCGGCGGTCTGGCCGATCTCGTACTGGAGCGGCAGCACGCCCATCCCGACCAGATTCGAGCGGTGGATGCGCTCGTAGCTCTCGGCCAGCGCCGCGCGGACTCCCAGCAACAGGGTGCCCTTGGCGGCCCAGTCGCGCGAGGAGCCGGTGCCGTACTCCTTCCCCGCGAGGACGACCAGCGGCGTGCCGGCGGCGCGGTAGCGCTCTGCCGCGTCGAACACGCTGGTCGTCTCGCCGCTCGGGTGATGGACCGTGATGTTGCCCTCGCTCCCGGGCACCAGCAGATTCTTGAGCCGGATGTTGGCGAACGTGCCGCGCACCATGACGAGGTCGTTGCCGCGGCGCGAGCCGTAGGAGTTGAAGTCGCGCCGCGCGACACCGCGCGACTTGAGCCACGTGCCGGCGGGACTCTCCTCGGCGATGTCACCGGCCGGCGAGATGTGGTCGGTGGTCACCGAATCGCCGACCATGACCAGCACGCGGGCGCCACGGATGTCAGTGACGGGCGCAGGCATGATGGACAGTCCCTGGAAGAACGGCGGCTCGTGGATGTAGGTGGACGCCTCGGCCCATGCGTAGAGCTCGCCGCCCCCGACCGGGATCGCGTTCCACCTGGGATTCCCATCGAAGACGTTACCGTAACTCTTCGTGAACATCTCGGGCTTGAGCGAGGCCGCGACCGTGTCGCTGATCTCCTTCTGGCTCGGCCAGAGATCACGAAGGTAGACCGGCTTGCCGTCGCGCCCGGTGCCGAGCGGCTCATTCTCGAGATCGATGTCCACGGTGCCGGCCAGCGCGTAGGCCACCACCAGCGGCGGCGAGGCGAGGTAGTTGGCGCGGGTCGAGGGGTTGATGCGACCTTCGAAGTTGCGGTTGCCCGAGAGCACCGCGGCCGCGACCAGCCGGTGCTCGGCCACGGCCTTCGCGATCGGCTCGGGGAGCGGGCCGGAATTTCCGATACACGACGTACAAGCGTAGCCCACGACGTGGAACCCGAGAGTCTCGAGATCCACGAGCAGTCCCGACTCCTTCAGGTACTCGGTGACCACCTTGGAGCCTGGCGCCATGCTGGTCTTGACGTGCGGCTTCACGGTGAGGCCGCGCTCGACCGCCTTGCGGGCCAGCAGGCCCGCGCCGACCATCACCGAAGGGTTCGAGGTGTTGGTGCACGAGGTGATCGCGGCGATCACGACCGAGCCGTGGGCGAGGGTCGAGGTGGAACCGTTGGTGCCGGTCGTCGCGGTGCGCGCGAGTTCGCTCTCGGCCAGGCCGTAGCCGCG
>JBKJXJ010000344.1:0-5418 GCA_046716125.1 Candidatus Eiseniibacteriota bacterium | reverse complement strand
ATCGGTCGTCACATGCACGAGGAGCCGCAGGTTCCGAACTACGGAACACCGGATCGGGGTCCGCGACTCATGGCGGGGCAGGTGCTGGCGATCGAGCCGATGGTGAACATCGGCGGGCCGGACGTGCTGACCCTGGCCGACGGTTGGACGGTGGTGACGAAGGACGGCTCGTTGAGCGCCCATTTCGAGCACACCGTGGCAGTGGGCACGGACGGTCCCGAGATTCTCTCGCGGTCGGACGAGTCATAGAAACGAGGACGGATTGGCGAAAGAGGAAGGCATCCAGGTCGAGGGCACGGTCGTCGAGCCCCTCCCGAACGCAATGTTCAGGGTCGAGCTGGAGAATGGACACAAGGTGCTCGCCCATATCTCGGGCAAGATGAGGATGCACTTCATCAAGATTCTTCCCGGCGACAAGGTGACGGTGGAGCTGTCGCTCTACGATCTGACGCGCGGGCGCATCGTCTATCGGTACAAGTAGGGTCCGGCGCGAACCGTACCGGGCGTGGAGGTGCAATATGAAAGTCCGTTCTTCCGTGAAGAAGATCTGTGAGAACTGCAAGGTCGTGCGTCGAAAAGGCGTGATCCGCGTGATCTGCAAGCGCAATCCGCGGCACAAGCAGCGTCAGAAGTAGGCAAGGAGGGCATTCGTGGCACGTATCGCGGGCGTCGATCTTCCGGCGGAGAAGCGCATCGAGGTCGCGCTCACCTATATCTTCGGCATCGGACCCACCACCGCGCGCAAGATCCTCGCGCAGTCGGGGGTGAGCCCGGATGTCCGGGTCAAAGGTCTGAGCGACGAGGACAGCGGCAAGCTGCGCAGCATCATCGAGCGCGATTACAAGGTGGAGGGCGCCCTGCGCGGCGAGGTCGCCATGAACATCAAGCGGCTGATGGATATCGGCGCCTACCGGGGCCTGCGTCACCGCCGTGGACTGCCGGTGCACGGCCAGCGAACGAAGACCAACGCCCGCACCCGCAAGGGTCCGAAGAAGACGGCGGGTGGAATGAGGCGTCCGACGGCCGGAGCCAAGCCGGCCCCGGCGAAGAAGAGCTGATCCAGCCGGGCCGTTCAGGCTCGCACGGAGGTTTCGAGTGGCAGAAGTCAAGAAGACCCGGAAGCGCGACCGTAAGGTGAGCACCAGCGGGGTGGCTCATGTGCAGGCGAGCTTCAACAATACGATCGTCACCATCACCGACACCGACGGCCATGTCATCACCTGGGCGAGCGCCGGCAAGGTGGGGTTCAAGGGTTCCCGCAAGAGCACGCCGTTCGCGGCCCAGGTGGCCGCGGAGGCGAGCGCTCGCGAGGCCCTGAATCTCGGCATGAAGCGCGTCGAGGTCTGGGTCAAGGGGCCCGGCGCCGGCCGTGAGGCGGCGATCCGCTCGCTACAGGCGGCGGGTCTCGAGATCTCGGCGATCAAGGACGTGACACCCATCCCGCACAACGGCTGCCGCCCGCCCAAGCGGCGCCGGGTCTAGGAGCGACTAACCATGGCGGTCTATCACGATGCGAGGTGCCGGTTGTGCCGGCGCGAAGGCACCAAGCTCTTCCTCAAGGGCACGCGCTGCTTCACCGACAAGTGCGCCTTTGAACGGCGTGGCTACGTGCCGGGTGAGCACGGCAAGAGCCGGCGGATCAAGGAAACCAACTACGGCCAGCAGCTGCGAGAGAAGCAGAAGGCCCGCCGCATCTACGGGATTCTCGAGCGGCAGTTCCGTGGCTACTTCGCCAAGGCGGCGACCACCAAGGGCGTGACGGGAGAGGTGCTGCTCCAGATGCTGGAACGGCGCCTGGACAACATCGTGTTCCGCTTCGGGTTCGCGCCGTCGCGGAGCGCCGCCCGGCAGATGGTCCGCCACGGCCACTTCGAGGTCAACGGCCGGACGGTGGACATCCCTTCGTTCCTGGTGCGCGCGGGCGACGAGGTGAAGGTCCGCGAACGGAGCCGCAACATGACGGTGGTGCAGACCTCGCTCGAAGCCCGCAAGGGCCAAGGCGTGCCGGCGTGGCTGGAACTCAGCGCCGAGCAGCTCAGCGGTCGCGTCCTGAGCATCCCGACCCGCGCGAACATTCCGGTGCCGATCAATGAGCAGCTGATCGTCGAACTCTACTCGAAGTAATCGTTCGTCCTCCCCAAGGGGGCTTGCCGATGAAGTGGAAGAATCTCACGATGCCCAAGCAGGTCGCGCCCGACGCCGGGAACACCCCGGGGTACGGCAAGTTCATCATCGAGCCGCTCGAGCGCGGCTTCGGGCTCACGCTCGGAAACGCGCTGCGCCGCGTGCTGCTCTCGTCGCTGCAGGGGGCCGCGATCACCGCGGTCCGAATCGACGGCGTCCTCCACGAGTTCTCGACGCTTCCGGGCGTGATCGAAGACGTCACGGAGCTCATCCTGAACCTCAAGCAGGTGCGCCTGAAGCTGCACGGTGACGGGCCGAAGAAGGGCACGTTCGAGGTGCGCGGCAAGGGCGAGGTGCGCGCCGGCAACCTGATCGTGGATGCCGAGGTCGAGGTGCTGAACCCCGATCTGCACATCGCGACCCTCAACAAGGATGGCGATCTCCGCATGGAGGTCGAGATCGACGCCGGGCGCGGCTATGTGTCCGCCGACCAGCACTCGCAGGTCGACCGGCCGATCGGCGTCATCCCGATCGACTCGATGTTCTCGCCGGTGATCAAGGTCAACTACACCGTCGAGACGACGCGGCTGGGCCAGCGCATCGACTACGACAAGCTGACCGTCGAGGTGTGGACGGACGCCAGCATCCTGCCGTCGGATGCCGTCGCCGTGGCGGCGAAGATCCTGCGCGACCACTTCACTCTCTTCATCCACTTCGAGGAGCCGATCGAGGAGGAGGTCGAGGAGGAGGTCGACGAGGAGCGGCAGCGCGTCCGCCGGATGCTCGAGCGGAGCGTCGAGGAGCTCGAGCTGTCCGTGCGCTCCAGCAACTGCCTGCGGGCCGCCGAGATCAAGAGCATCGGCGACCTGGTGCAGAAGAGCGAGCCCGAGATGCTCAAGTACCGCAACTTCGGACGCAAGTCGCTCAAGGAGATCCAGGACATCCTGAGCGAGATGGGACTGCACTTCGGGATGGACATCAGCCCGTACTACGAGAACAGGAGCCCGGTGCGGCTCGACGCCTGAGAGCCTCCCTGAGGGCTCTTAGCGCCAAGCTTCAACATCCGGCGACACGTCCGGCCCGAGCATGCTAGAAGGGACCATTCGACATGCGACACCGTAAAGATCACCGCAAGCTGAGCCGCACGGCCTCCCACCGGCGCGCGGTGCTCCGCAACCTGGTCACGGCGCTGTTCCAGTACGAGCGCATCGAGACCACGGTGGCGAAGGCCAAGGAGGCACGCCGCCTGGCCGAGCGCCTGATCACCTTCGGGAAGCGCGGTGACGTCGCCGCCCGCCGGCACGTGGACACGTTCGTGATGCGCCCGGACGTGACGCAGAAGCTGTTCACGACCATCGCTCCGTGGTATGCCGAGCGCCAGGGCGGCTACACCCGGATCATCCGGATCGGGCGTCGCCTGGGCGATGCCGGCGAGACCGCCTACCTCGAGCTGGTGAAGTCGGTCGAGCAGAAGGAAACCGAACGCCAGACCCGCATCGCCGCGGCCGAGGCCAGGGACGCGTCCCGCAAGGGCGACAAGCCCGAGAAGAAGGCGAAGGCCGAAGCCTCATCCGGCGGCGAGTCCGGACGGCCCAAGCGTGGGAAGCGCAAAGAGGGTGGACCCGACACGACGCCGGCGCCGTCCAAGAAGGCGCCCCGCCGGTCGGTGACCACAGGCTGATCCCCCGGCCCGGAAAAGTCACGATCCGAACACGAACACCCAATCGACGTCGACATCGGCGAAACCAGTCCGCGGGCGGGGGGACACCCCCGCCCGTGGCGTTCTCGCCCGGAGGCTAGTCCAACGACCAACATGAACCCGGCACCGACCAGGACCACCGGCGGATCCGACATGGCGGTCCGGGATGACATCCGGAACATCGCCATCATCGCGCACGTGGACCACGGCAAGACCACCCTGGTCGATGCCCTGCTGTGGCAGAGCGGTGTATTCCGCGAGAACCAGGAGGTCGTGGAGCGCGTCATGGACTCCAACGACCTCGAGCGCGAGAAGGGCATCACGATCCTCGCGAAGAACACCGCGGTGCGGTTCGGGCGCTACAAGATCAACATCGTCGACACCCCCGGGCACGCCGATTTCGGCGGTGAGGTCGAGCGCACGCTCAAGATGGTGGACGGCGTCATGCTGCTCGTCGATGCGAGCGAGGGCCCGCTCCCCCAGACCCGATTCGTGCTCAAGAAGGCGCTCGAGCTGGGGCTGCCCCCGATCGTCGTCATCAACAAGATCGATCGCAAGGATGCCCGCCCCGCCGAGGTGCTCGACGAGATCTACGATCTGTTCATCGATCTCGACGCCCAGCAGGATCAGCTCGATTTCCCGGTCCTCTACACGATCGCGCGACAGGGCATCTGCCGGCTGACACCCGATGGGGAGGACCACCGGCTCGGGCCGCTGTTCGATGAGATCGTCAAGACCATCCCGGCCCCCCGATACGACCGCCAGATGCCCCTCCAGATGCTGGTGCTCAATCTGGACTACTCGGACTTCGTGGGCCGGCTCGCGATCGGGCGGGTGGTGAACGGGCACGTGCGCGCCCGTCAGGATGTCGGCCTCGCGCGGCTCGACGGCACGATCGTCAAGACGCGCGTGACGCATCTCTATGTGTTCGAGGGTCTCCAGCGGACCGAGGTCGAGGAGGCGGGACCCGGCGACATCGTGGCGCTCTCGGGCTTCGAGGAGGTCAGCATCGGGGAGACCATCACCGACCCGAACGACCCGCATCCGCTCCCCCGTGTGACGGTGGACGAGCCCACCGTCAGCATGCTGTTTTCGGTCAACAACTCGCCGTTCGCGGGCCAGGAGGGGAAGTTTGTCACCTCGCGCAATATCAAGGAAAGGCTCGCCCGCGAGATCCTCATCAACGTGAGCATCCGGATCGATCCGGGCGAGACCCCCGACAGCTTCCAGGTCTCTGGCCGCGGCGAGCTGCAGATGGCGATCCTGATCGAGATGATGCGTCGAGAAGGTTTCGAGCTGCTGGTGAGCCGGCCGGAGGTCATCACCCGCACCGTCAACGGCGTCCGTCACGAGCCGATGGAGCGTCTCGTGATCGACTGTCCCGAGGACTTCGTCGGCGTCGTCACGCAGAAGATCGGCACCCGCAAGGGACGCATGACCAACATGGTGAACCACGGCACCGGCCGCGTGCGCCTCGAGTTCCGCATCCCCTCGCGCGGCCTGATCGGGTTCCGGAGCCAGTTCCTCACCGACACGCGCGGGACCGGGCTCCTCAACCACCTCTTCGACGGGTACGAGCCGTGGCAGGGCGACAT
>JBKJXJ010000343.1:0-3086 GCA_046716125.1 Candidatus Eiseniibacteriota bacterium | reverse complement strand
CCGCGGGACCGTTCGCCGACGGCGGGGATCTGCGCGGCGTGCTGGTCTATCGCGGCGATTCGACGTTCGCGCACACGCGTGTGTTGGAGGACCCGGCGGTCAAGGCCGGGCGGCTGACCGTCGAGCTGCACCCATGGTGGACGAGTTACGGGACCATGCCCGGCGACACGCTTCGCGCCGGGAAATAGTCCCAGCCGTTTCGGAAGGCCTCTGATCCCGCAGCGTTCTAAGGCCTGATTCGGGCGGGCCCGCGGCCTCTCGCCCGCCGCGGGGCCGGGCTGCTATTTTCGCACTCGTGGATAAGTCCTTGCGTCGGGCTATGTCTGCAACCATACTGGATTGCAGATGAGAGTGACTCCGAAGGGTCCCGAGGCGGCGCGTCTGCGGCAGCGGAAGCACGAGCTGATCCGTCGGTTCGCGATTCCCGGCGACCCGCTGCCGGGCTCGCTGGTGCTGAGCCACCGCCGCTGCGGCAAGCCGACGTGCCACTGCGCGCGGGGCGGCGCGGGGCACCCGATCTGGTACCTGAGCTTCTCGGTCCGGGGCCGCAAGCGGCAGGAACGGATCCCGGCCGAGTGGGTGGAGGAGGTGCGGCGGCGGGTGGAGGCGGGGCGGGCGTTCAAGGACGCGGTCAGCGAGGTGTTCGCGGCGAACGCCGAGTTGCTGGTGCTGTGGCGGCGGCAGCGATCACCGTGAAGACGCCGGTGCTGGCGGGGCTGCGGCGCTACGTGGGTCGGGTGCTGCGGCTGGAGCGCTACCTGGCGCAACCGGGGGATGGCCGGCAGCGACCGCGGATCCCGGCGCGGGACCTGCTGTGGTCGTTGCTGGCGGGGCAGTGGCTGCGGGACTCGAGCCATCATGCGGTCGAGGCGCTGGTGCGCTCGTCGGCGCGTAGCGCGCTGGGGGTGGGGCACGACTTCGGCGATGACACGCTGAGCTACTTCACCGAGCGCCTGGCGCCGGGACCGATGCGGGCGGCGCTGGCAGGGGTGGTGCGGCAGGCCAAGCGCAACAAGGCGTTCGAGGACGCGCGCTGGATCGGGGTGGCGTTGGACGGCACCGGGGCGGCGGCCGGGGTGGCGCGCTCGTGCGCGCTGTGCCATCCGCTGCCGGGCGCGGGCGCCGCGCGCGGCGGTCACCTGCACCGGCTGAGCCTGATCAGCGTGGTGGGCGCGGGGCTGTCGCTGCCGTTCGACCTCGAACCCTGGGCCGCGGGGGAAAGCGAACGGATGGCCAGCGAGCGGTTGCTCGCGCGCGCGCTCGCGCCGCTGGGGCCGCGCTTCGCCGACTACGTGGTGCTGGACGCGCTCTATGCCCAGGCGCCGTTCCTGCACCGGGTCGGCGACCACGGGCTGCGGGTGGTGGTGCGGCTCAAAGACAACCTGCCGACCCTGATGGAGGCGGCGCGCCGGCGCTTCGAGGGCACGCCGCCCCATCGCACGTTCGAGATCGACGGCGACCCGGTCGAGCTGTGGGATGCCGACGACTTCGACCCGTGGGAAGGGCTGCGCTGGGAAACGGTGCGGGTGCAGCGCTACCGGCAGACCCGGCCCGACGGCACGGTGTGCGAGGCCTACTGGCTGACCGACTGGGCGACGGCGCGGGTCGGGCCACGGGCCCTCTACGGGATGGCCAAGAGTCGCTGGGAGATCGAGAACCAGGGCTTCAACGACGCCAAGAACCGCTACGGACTCGAGCACGTCCACCACCATCACGCGGCGAGCCTGCTCATCCACTGGCTGCTGGTGGTCTTCGCGCTCACCCTGGAGCGTCTGTTCCGGCTGCGCCATCTGCACCGCGGCACCCATCGTCCGCCGACCGCCATCGCGCTGGTGCGCCGCCTGTGGCTCAGCCTCGCCACCCCGCTCGCTCACGCCCCGGGCTGACCGCTCTCCGCCGCACTCGCCCCTTCGCTCCGCGCGTCGGCCTCCACCGTGACTCCCGGGCAGGGATGTTCCCGGGGAGCTTCGCCGTCCCCAACAGAGCCAATCACGTCTGCGGAAGGATACGGCCGCACCGGCAAGGCCGACCCGAACACCGCAGCCCCTCATCCTGAACCCACTTGTGCGACGGTCCCGGACAGCGGTTCCGAAACTCCTGCCACCGATCCGACGTCCTTGCACCGACCTCGCTCACGGCGATACGCTGTGGGCGAGGTCGTTCGCATGAGACGTGGACCGGGGGCGCGAGACATGACCATCAAGATCCAGGTCCCCGGGCCGCTGCGCGAATACTGCGGCGGCGCCGCGGAGCTGCCCGTGTCGGCTCCGAGCGTGCGCGCAGCCCTCGAGGAACTCGAACTCCATCATCCGGAGCTGTATCGCAACGTCTGCGACGAGACCGGCGCGGTGCGCCGCCACATCGGCCTCTTCGTCAATACGGATCACATGCGCGACCGAGAAGGTCTCGACACCCCGCTCGTCCAGGGGGATGTCGTCACGATCCTGCCCGCAGTCTCAGGAGGTTGAAGATGCCGGACCGTCTGATCCTCACCATCGGCACCAAGAAGGGCCTGTTCGTCGCCGAGGCATCGAAGACGCGGCGGAGCTTCGCGCTGCGCGGACCATTCTCCCCGGGCGTCGCGGTCTACGCTTCGCTCATCGACACACGGGGCACGCCGAAGCTCTACGGCTCGAGCTGCAATCCGTTCTTCGGCATGAAGGTCCTGCGCTCGACCGACATGGGCAAGTCGTTCAAGGAGACCCGGTCGGCTC
Organism: Candidatus Eiseniibacteriota bacterium; assembly: GCA_046716125.1. GTDB lineage: Bacteria > Eisenbacteria > RBG-16-71-46 > RBG-16-71-46 > RBG-16-71-46 > WS-11. Next base: position 372 of record JBKJXJ010000343.1, on the reverse strand, counting down.
CGGCGTTCCCGAAGGAGGATGGGCGTGCACTCGCCAACATCTGGTCCCTGGAAGCCGGCGCCGGCAAGAAGGATCTCTGGTGCGGCGTCGAACCGGCCTCGCTCTTCCGTAGCGACGACGGCGGGGATTCCTGGGAGATGGTGCAGGGCATCAGCAACCACGACCACGCGCGCAAGTGGCAGCCGGGGAACGGCGGCCTCTGCATGCACACCATCTATCGCCAGGGCCAGCGCGTTCACCTCGGCATCTCGACCGGCGGCCACTACCTGAGTGAGGACGGTGGGGAGACCTTCAAGGCTTCGAACCAGGGCGTCGGCGCCGGGTTCACGCCCGACCCCTTCCCCGAGTTCGGCCAGTGCGTTCACAAGATCG
>JBKJXJ010000342.1:0-8174 GCA_046716125.1 Candidatus Eiseniibacteriota bacterium | reverse complement strand
GTCCTTGGCTCCCGCTCGCCCTCGACGCCCCCGCCGCCTTCCCATCCCACGGCCCACCGCTCCTCTTGCCTCACCTGTGACTCCTCTTGCCCTACCTGTGGCTCCTCGATGGCCCCGCCGCTCGTTGGAGGGCGGGCTCCGAGCGGATTTTTCATCTTCGATACACGGCGGTCATCGGGTCATGCTGGGCGCCCTCTTAACGTCATCCCCCGAGAGAGGCGCCGGCCCGGGTTGGAGGTCGGAGAGGGACGAGTACGCGCTCGGTCCCTCGCCACGGTAGCGCTGCAGCCGAGCAGGACACCGCCGGCGCCCCTCTCACGACCGGTCTCAAGTCGTCGCTCGGCCCATCCGATCGGCGCCAGCACTCGAGCCCGCCAAAGGAACAGGCGAGGGCCGGTCGTGAAGATGGCAGCACCACCGTCGAACGACTCATCACCCGAGCGAGGAGGCAACGTGCGAGCGAGAACGTACGGTAACGGGCCCAGGCACCTGATGGCGGTGGCCCTGATATCTTGTCTGCACTTCATGGCGTCCATCGCCGACGCTCAGATCCTGGTGGACGGCAACATCTTCTTCAACAACGGCGCGTCCGGCACGCTGGCCGGGCAGTTCACGGGCGCCTCGACAGCGGCCGGCGCCCCGGCCTGTCCGACCGCCCCTCAGTACAGCGCGTCCATCCTCGGGACGGTGACCTACATCGAGAACACCTACACCGACCCGCTCCTGACCGCGGCGGTGTACCAGGCCGGGGTGATCCCCAACTTCCGCCCCGCGATCGGCAGCCCCGCCTACTCGGGGAACGCGCCGCACGGCAAGGCGGTCAACGTCCCGCTGGACGGATTCTTCAGCCAGACCTGCTTCGTGGGCGCGCTCGACGCGACGATCGAGGCCGACTGGACCCTCGGATGGACCTACTACGACTCGACGGGCGCCGGTCGGACCGACCTTCACTACGACGGTGTCTGCGGCGGCGTGCCGGCGATGCCGGATCCGCGTCCCTGCCTGGTCCTCGACAACCACAAGTACTACACGGACCGCACGCTGAGCGCGGATACCAACTACGTCGTGCGCGGCCAGCTGCGGGTCAAGGACCAGGCCACGCTCATCATCGAGCCGGGCACGGTCATCTTCGAGGAGCGCTCGACCATCGGCACCATCGTCATCGAGCGCGGCGGCAGGATCAGCGCGAACGGGACCAAGGACGCGCCCATCATCATCACCAGCGACCAGCCGCCGGGCTCGATGACCACCGGCAGCATCGGTGGCATCGTCGTCCACGGCCGCGCGACCACCAACGCCGTCAACTCGTGCGCCGGCGACTCCGCCGCGAGCGAGGGCGGCCTGGTCGGACACTACGGCGGCAGCGACGACGATGACGACTCGGGCGTCCTTCGCTACGTGCGGATCGAGTATGCCGGGCGCGAGATCAGCCCCAACAACGAGCTGAACTCCTTCACCTTCAACGCGGTCGGGCGGAAGACCACGCTCCAGTATCTGCAGGCGCACCGCGGCCTCGACGACCTGTTCGAGTTCTTCGGCGGCTCCGCCCAGGCGAAATACCTGATCGGGACCGACGGCAACGACGACGGGTTCGACTGGCAGATGGGGTATCACGGCAAGGCGCAGTTCGTGATCATCCGCCTGCTGGCGAACACCCCGCCCGCCAACCTCCCGGACAAGGCGATCGAGGCGGACAACAAGGAACTGGACGAGAACAACGTCACCTGCTCGGGTCGCGCGAACGCGAGGCTCGCCAACGTCACCTTCGTCGGCGACCGGCGCGTCGGGCCGGCCTTCACCGGGATCACGGCCGGCATCAATCTGCGGCGCGGCACCGGCGGGACCATCCTCAACAGCATCATCTACAACTTCAAGACCGCCGGCGTGCGGATCGACGACCAGAGCACGTGGCAGGCCCACTGCCTGGCGATCCCGGCGGCGACCGGTGTGAACTGCAACACCACGGTCTCCGTCCCGACGCAGGAGGGCCGGCTGTTCGTGGGCGGCTACCCGAACCCCTTCCGGTCGGACGTCGCGGTGCGGTTCGCGCTGCCGGCGGAGGCCGAGGTCACCGTGGACATCTTCACCGCCGACGGACGGCTGGTGAAGCGCATCGCGGACCGGACGTTCGCGGTCGGCGAGCACACGGTGAACTGGAAGGCCGACCGCTCAGTCCCGAGCGGCGTGTACTTCTACCAGGTGCGGGCGGGCGGTGCCGAATCCAGCGGCAAGCTCGTACGCGTGGACTGATGGAGGCGCGAACGGTGTCGCGACGCTCCTTCGTCCTGACCGCGGCCCTGCGGTGCGTGGTTCCACCGATGCTCTGGTGCGCCCTCATCGTGACGGCCCAGCTGGCGTGGTCCGCCACGGCCGCGGGGCTCGGTCGGGTCGAAGGGAAGGTGATCGCCAGCGACACCGGGGAGCCGGTCGCTTACGCCGACGTCATGCTCGTTCCCGCCGACACGACGCTCCGGCGGGTCGGCGGGCTCACCCATGCGGACGGCACGTTCCTGCTGCTCGCGGCCCCCGGGGTCTACGACCTCCACGTGCGGGCGATCTCGTACGGCCGCAAGATCGTCACCGGGCTTCAGGTCGAGGAGGGCAAGCTGCTCACGATGCCCACCTCGATCCAGCCCGAGGCGATCCTCCAGCAGGAGGTGGTGGTCGAGGCGAGAGCCCAGCAGAACACCGAGCAGGCGCTGCTCGCCGAGCGCCGGCGGGCCACGTCGGTCGGCGACGCGATCAGCGCCGAGCAGGTGCGGCGCTCGCCCGACCGGGACGCGGGCGACGTGCTCAAGCGCGTCACCGGCCTCTCGGTGGCCGACGGCAAGTACGTGTACGTGCGCGGCCTCGGTGAACGATACAGCTCGACCGAGGTGGACGGCGTGCGGCTGACCAGCCCGGAGCAGAACAAGCGCGTCGTGCCGCTGGACCTCATGCCGGCCGGGCTGCTGGACCACATCACGGTGCAGAAGACCTACAGCGCCGACCGCCAGGGCGAGTTCGGCGCCGGGGACGTGCAGGTCCACACCAAGAGCTTCCCCGGGAAGCGCAACCTCTCGGTCTCGATGTCGCAGGGGATCGACGAAGGGACCACGTTCGGCAGCTATCAGAGCTATGCGGCCTCGGGCGGCGACCTGTTCGGCTTCGGCGCCGGCCCACGCGGCATCCCGGCCCTGGTCAGCGATCTGGCCGGCGGCCAGACGGTGGCGGTGCGCGGGACGGATCCGACGCGAGGCTTCACCCCGGACACGCTGGCGATGATCGGAAGCGCATTCGCCAACACCTGGTCGCCAGTCTCGCGCCGGGCCCGCCCCAACGGCAGCATCCAGCAGACCTTCGGCGACGAGCTCAAGCTGTTCGGCCGTTCGCTCGGGATCGTCCAGTCGGCGTCCTTCGGCCGCTCCTACAACCGGCAGGACGAGGCGGAGCGCCTCTACGCCAGCCCCGACGCGTTGGTCTACGAGTACGGCGTGTATCGGTCTGTGGCCGCCACCCAACTCGGCGGGATGGCGGCGGTGAGCTACCGGCTGGCGCCGAGCCACACCCTGCACCTGCGTGGCCTCTACACCCGCAGCGCCGAGGACGAGGTGCGGGTGTACGAGGGTGTCGACTATTACAACCAGCGGGACTTCACGGACTCGCCGCAGCTGCGGCGCGGCACGCGGCTCCGATACGTCGAGCGGGCGATCGCCTCCGGGAGCCTCGAAGGCAAGCACGAGGTCGCCCGGCTGCGCCGGTCCAGGATCGAGTGGCGGCTGACGACCTCGGGCGCGCGGCGGCTCGAGCCCGATCGCCGCGAGATGGTCTACGACCGCAACGGCTACTACGACGGGAACAACGAACCGGTCTACTTCTGGTCCTTGAGCGGACGCCCGGGCCCGACCCGCGAGTTCGGTGTGCTGGACGAGCGCGGCTGGGGGGCGGATGCCTCCTGGTCGTTGCCGGTCCGCTTCCTGAGCTGGGGGACGGGGCGCCTGCAGACCGGGGCCAGCCTGCAGCGGAAGGACCGCGACAACTTCTACCGGCGATTCCGGTTCTCGGCGCCCTACGGCGCGGACACCAGCATGCCGCCCGAGTCGCTGTTCCATGATCCGAGCTGGAACGGCGACGTTTACGGCGCGCAAGTCGAGGAGACGACGCTTCCCCAGGACAACTACGTGGCCGAGCAGAAGGTCGCGGCGGGTTTCGTGAACGTCGAGGTGCCGTTCGGATCGCGCCTGCGCGGCGTGTTCGGCGTGCGCCTCGAGCACGCGCTCCAGTCGGTCCGCTGCTTCGACCTGTTCGACCGCGACCTGGTCACGGCCGAGGGGCGCATCGACGAGGCGACCTGGCTGCCTGCGGCGAATCTGAGGTGGACGCTGGGGGAGCGGACCAGCCTGCGCGTCGCGGCGAGCCGCACGCTCTCGCGCCCCGACCTGACCGAGTTCTCGCCCAGCCCGTCGCTGGAATATGTCGGTGGGCTCCAGGTGACCGGCAATCCGAATCTCAAACAGGCGACCATCCACAGCTACGACCTGAGAGTGGAGACCTTCCCCTCCGGCAGCGAGCTGCTGGCCGCGGGCATCTTCCACAAGGAGCTCCGAAACCCGATCGAGCGTGTCATCCTCGGCGGCAGCGCCCCGATCCTGGCGCCCGAGAACGCCGACCGCGGTCGCAACCAGGGCATCGAAGTCGAGGCGCGCGCCTCGCTCGGCCGGCTTTGGACGCCGCTCCAGCGGCTCACGCTCACGACCAACGCTTCATGGATCCACTCGCGCGTCCGGCTCAAGCCGCATCTCACCGAGATCGGATCGAGCGAGCACCCGCTCGAGGGCCAGCCGGACTACCTGGTCAACGGCACGCTCAGCTGCGCGTTCCCGGGCCGGCGCGTGGAGATCTCGGTCCTCATGAACGCGGTCGGGCGACGGCTCGAGGCCCTGGGCCTCTACGGGCGTCCTGACATCTACGAGCAGCCCACCACCACCCTCGATGCGGCGGCCACATGGCGGCCGTGGCCGAGCATGGGCGTGAAGGCCGGTGGCCGGAACCTGTTCGACTCGGAGGCGCGGCGGGTGCAGGGCAGTCACGAGACCTATCGCGCGCGGAGCGGGCGGAGTTATTCGCTCGCTCTCAATTTCGGCGCATGACGAACCTCCGGCCCGGCACGGACGCGGCAGGGCCGCCGCGAAGGCTGCGGACCGGGCTGGCCCTCGTCTCGCTCGCGGTGATCGGCGTGCTCGCCGGCGTGGCGCTCGAGGACGCCGGCGGGGCCACCACCCGCGCGCCGTCGATCCGCGACTCGCCCGGCTGGTATCCCCCGGCCGACCCGGAGTCACTCTCGGATCGGATCGGACGCAGACTCAACGCGCCTGCCGTGCGCGCGCGCTTTACCGGCGGTTGCCGGAGCCTCGATGAGCTGGGGCGTGCCGTGCTGTGGGCGCTGCACCACTCGGACTCCGACTCGCTGAGGAGGCTGTGCGTCACCCGCGAGGAGTTCTCGGGCATCCTGTGGCGGGAGTTCCCCCAGAGCCGGCCGGCGACCGGACTCACGGCGGGGGATGCCTGGGGCGCGCTCGAGCGGAGATTCGTCGCCGGCGTGAACGGCGCCGTGGTCGAGCACGGCGGCCGCCCGCTCCAGTTCCGCCGGATCGAGCGCACGGACTCCACGCGCCACTACCGCAACTTCCGGCTCCACAACGGGGTCATCATCGTCGCGGTCAACGAACGCGGCGAGGAAGAGCGCCTGAGGCTGGTGCGGGCCGCGGCCGAGCGGCGCGGCCGGTTCAAGATCCAGAGCACGACCGACTGATCCGGGGCGATCGGGGACGATCGGGCACCGCCGATTTCCCGTGGCCGTCATGCAGCGGTAACCTCCCCGAAACACGAATGGCGCAGTCTGCCTGCGATCAGGCGGGTGCACGAAGGCTGCGGCTGTCCGTCCGCGCCCGGTGCCGACGCCGGTCCGAACCCGCGAGATCACTGGGATGCGCGTGATCCTCTTCCGACATGGCCCCGCCGGGCAGCAGGATGCTGTGCGCTGGCCCGACGACGGCAAGCGACCTCTGACCAAGCGAGGTATCGAGCGAACCGCTCGTGCGGCCGATGGGCTGCGGCGGTTCGTCGGGGGCGCTCCGCGCGTCGTCACCAGCCCGCTCGAGCGCGCCCGCCAGACCGCCCGCATCCTCGGGGAGGCGATCGCGCCCGGCAGCCGTACGGAGACGCTCGAAGCCCTGGCCCCGGGGGCGCCGATCCGTGAGACGCTCCGCGCGCTCAAGGACTTGAAGTCGGGAGCGAGCGTCGTGCTGGTCGGGCACGAGCCGCATCTTGGAAAGCTCGCGGGCGCGCTCCTGTTTGGCTTGTCCGGGGCGGCGCTCCCGATGAAGAAGGCCGGAGCGGTCGTGATCGATTTCGTGGGTCCCGTGGAGCCGGGCGCCGGTCGTCTCTACGCGTTCCTCCCGCCCCGGGCCTTGCGCCGGCTGGCGCGGTCGAAGGCGCGGTCGTGAGCGCGACCGAGATCCCCGCCCCCGCCCCCGCCGTCTTCGGCTCGCGCAGCGGCGAATATCCCGGGCGACTGTTCATCGTCGAGGGGATCGACGGGTCGGGCAAGAGCACGCAGCTCTCGTTGCTCGCCCAGTGGCTGCGCTCCGAGGGCTACCCCGTCGTCTACAGCGAGTGGAACTCGTCCCCGATCGTGCGCGAGACCACGCGGCGGGGAAAACGCAGCAAGGTGCTCACGCCGCTCACCTTCTCGCTCATCCACGCGACCGACTTCTCCGACCGCGTCGAGCGCGAGATCATCCCCTCACTCAAGGCGGGGGGCATCGTGCTGGCGGACCGCTACGTCTATACCGCGTTCGCCCGCGACGTCGTGCGCGGCGTGAACCGTCGATGGGTGCGCTCGCTCTACCTGTTCGCCCCGATCCCGACGCAGGCGTTCTACTTCCGCGTCACGCTCGATATGGCGCTACGGCGCATCCTGTCGGGCCGCTCGAAACTCAAGCACTACGAGGCCGGGATGGACCTCGCGCTCCACGCCGACCCGTCGGAGTCCTACAAACTGTTCCAGTCCAGGCTGCTCGCCGAATACGAGACCATCGTTCAGGAGCACGGACTCACCGTGATGGACGCCACGCTCCCGGTCGAGAAGCAGCAGCGCAGGCTTCGCGACGCGATCCGCGCGTCGCTGCCGCGTCCGCGCAGGGGAGCGAGGTCGCGTGCCTGATCACGAGTGGTATGGCGACGGCGTGCCGGGGGTGTCGCTCGAGGACCTCACCGGATGGTTGATCGTGGTCGAAGGCACCGACGGCGCGGGGCGCACGACGCACATCGACCGCCTGCGCAGCGAGCTGGAACGCGCGGGACACGCGGTCGCCGAGACCGGGCTCTCGCGCTCGGACCTGGCCAGCCGGGGCATCCGTCAGGCCAAGCGCGGGAACACCATGGGCACGAACGCCTTCAACCTCTTCTACGCGACCGATTTCGCCGACCGCCTGCAGCACCAGATCCTGCCGGCGCTGCGCGCCGGGTTCGTCATGCTGACCGACCGTTATATCTACTCGTTGATCGCCCGCGCGATCGTGCGAGGCGCGGATCCGGACTGGATCCGGCAGGTCTATACGTTCGCGCCCAAGCCCGACGCGGTCTTCTACCTGCGGATCGAGATCCCGGACCTGGTGCCACGCGTCCTGGCCGGCGGCGGGTTCGACTACTGGGAGTCGGGCATGGACGTCCGCATGGGCACCGATCTCTACGATTCGTTCGTGCGCTATCAGTCCGGCCTGCTCGGACAGTTCGACCAGCTCGCCGGGGGCTATGGCTTCGATGTCATCGACGCGACGCGCTCGGTGGACGAGATCCACGAATACCTGTGGGAGAAGGTGTCGCGATTGCTCGACACCAGCCCGCGGCCGGCTTGGAGCGCCGACGGCGGACCGCCGGGGCGGCCGGGCTAGCGCCGTTCGAAGACGCGACGGGACGCCTCCGGGGTACGTTCGCCTCGTCATCCTGACGAGGCGAACTCTATCCGAGGCTCGCTCCTCCATCCCTGGCTCTCGCGATCCTCGGACGCCCCCTGCGGCGTCCCGTCGCGTCTTCGAACGGCGCTAGCCCGGCCGCCCCGGCGGTCCGCCGTCGGCGCTCCAAGCCGGCCGCGGGCTGGTGTCGAGCAATCGCGACACCTTCTCCCACAGGTA
>JBKJXJ010000341.1:0-10769 GCA_046716125.1 Candidatus Eiseniibacteriota bacterium | reverse complement strand
GCACCTCGATGTCGGCTCATCGCATCCTGGGGCTGGAGAAGGTCCCAAGGGTTGGGCTGTTCGCCCATTAAAGCGGTACGTGAGCTGGGTTCAGAACGTCGTGAGACAGTTCGGTCCCTATCCATCGCGGGCGGAGGATCCTTGCGGGGAGTTGCTCCTAGTACGAGAGGACCGGAGCGAACGAACCTCTAGTGTACCGGTTGTCCTGCCATGGGCACCGCCGGGTAGCTATGTTCGGCAGTGATAAGCGCTGAAAGCCTCTAAGCGCGAAACACACCCCAAGACTAGGGATCCCGTGGCGTAAGCCACCTGAAGGCTCGTCGGAGATTACGACGTCGATAGGCGGGAGGTGTAAGGCCTGTAAAGGCTTCAGCCGACCCGTACTAATCAGCCGTGCGGCTTGCTCGGTTATTCTTTCCTGGGTGTATTCCTGTGCTACCCGCGTCTCGTAGACGGTTGTCAGACATAGTTGGGGTGGCAACGGCGGAGGGGTCACACCTCTTCCCATTCCGAACAGAGAAGTTAAGCCCTCCTGCGCCGATGGTACTGCCCGGGAAACCGGGTGGGAGAGTAGGTCGCCGCCCCATTTTTCTTCTACGCGAAGCCCCGGGCCGCTCGGCTCGGGGCTTCGTATTTGGGGCCATCCCGCTGCCCCGAGCCTGTCCGGGCTCGTCCATCCCCCCGGCTCCGAACCGTACCGCGGGGGCCAATCCCGGTCATTTCGGCCTCCCCGCTCCGGCCATGCCTCGCTGGCTAATCCATGGTCCACCAGCGGCTTGGCGTGCGAGGATGCCGCTGACGCTCCCGGGGCACAGGGAGTGCATGGTTCAGGGGCGAGGCTCGCACCGATGATCCGCCCAGCTTCGGTCGCGGCCCATGACCTGGAGGCAGCCATGAAGTCCCCCCGTTCCATCATCCCGATCCTGTCGCTGCTCGCCCTCGTGGCGTTCAGCATCCCGGCCGGCGCGCAGACCCGCGACGATGTCCAGACCGCGCTCGAGCGCACCGACGACCTGATCGCCCGGGCGCAGGAGATCGTGACCGGCACCGACAACCAGCAGGCCTTGGACGAGCTCGCGTTCGCCGTACGGCTTCAGGCCGATGCGCGGGTCCAGTTCACCGCGGCCCACTACCGCCTCGCCCTCGACCTCACGCTGCGCGCCCGGCTTCGCGCCGATCGCGCCATCGCACTGGTCAAGGGGCTGCCGGATCCCGACCGCGTGCTGGTCCAGCTCGAGCGCACGCGCGAGCTGCTCGATCGCGTCCGCGAGCGCATCGAAGAGTGTGACTCGGACCGCGCGCGCGCACTGCTCCGGGCGGCGTTCGAGATGCAGGTGCGCGCGGAGACCTCGGCGCGCGAGGGCCGCTACCTGGCGGCGCTGCAGCTCACCTTGAGCGCCCGCGAGCGCGCCCACCGGGCGCTCCGGATCTGCAACCTCCAGGACAACATGCGCGAAGCCGCCGAGCGCGGGCTCGCCCGCACCGACGAGCTCATCGCGCGCGCCCGTGAGCTGATCCAGGAGCACGCCAACGAGCGTGCGCGCCAGGCGCTGGACCGGGCGATCGAGGTGCAGGCCGAGGCGTGGGTGCAGTTCCGCGCCGAGCACTTCGAGGCCAGCCTTCGCCTGACCCAGTCCGCCCGCACCTTCGCGCACCGAGCCATCCGGATCGCCGGCGAGCGCTGAGATGCGCAGGCCGCGATCGGTGACGCCCCGGCCTTTGGTCGGGGCGTTCGCCATCCTCACCGGGCTCGGCCTCCTCGGCGCGTCCCTGGCGAGCGCCGAGCACTCACCCGGCCCCGACTCGACCGCCTTCCGCTTCGAGACCGGAGCGAGCGCCGACTTCACCAACGAGCTCTACTACGAGGACGCCTACGTCGACACGACGTTCCTCGGACGCCGCCTGGTGGACACGCCCGAGCCGCGCTACGCGGGCGTGCTCTACGCGATCGTTCAGGGCACGCGGGGCCAGCGGCGGGCGTCCTGGCAGATCCAGAACGAGCTGAGTCTCGGCGACAAGGTGCGCCGCGATGCGCTCGGGATCAGCTGGCGCGACGAGTTCGCCCCGGACTGGCGCCTTGTCCTGAGTCCCGCGCTCGAGTGGCGGCACGATAGGAGCTTCGAGCGCGACCAGGAGGAGTGGCGCGGATCGTTCCGCGGACGGCTGCGGCGCAGCTTCTCCGAGGAGACCCGCGCTGCCGAGCTCGGCGTCCTCGCCGATTTCGTGCGCAGCAGCGGTGTGGGCTCCGAGTTCCTGCCGAACCGCAACGCCTTGAAGGGCTCGGTGGCGCTCGATCACCTGGGACTGCTGGGCGACGAGTGGCGCGTGGGCTACAGCCTCGCGAGCCGTGTCTTCCCCGACTCGACCACCCGCGATCACCTCGAGCACGCGGCCGAGGCGCGTTTTCGGCGCATGTTCGGCGGCGGCCACGTCATCACCGTCGAGGCCACCGGCCGGCGCCGTCAGACCCGTCTCATCGTCACGAACAGCCGCGACAACTACTGGGAGGAAGGGGCGATCGTCGAGGGCGACTGGCGGGTGTCGGAACGCTGGGGGGTGCGCACCCGGCTCGATGGGGAAGCGCTCCAATACGACCTCGAGGAGCCGGACGTCTACTTCGACTACCAGGTCGCCCGCGCCCGGCTCGGGTTGCGCTACGATCGTGACGCGCGCTGGTCGCTGACCGTGGGCCCGCGGGGCGAACGGCTCACCGCCCCGCTCAGCCCGGACGAGGCCTATCGCGAGATCGCGGGCGCGGTCGAGTTCGAACTGCTCGGACGCCGGTCGATGTGGAGTGTCGCGCCGGCCGTCGGCTGGCGCGACTACGATGAGGCATCCGACGGTGCGCCCGCCTCGGGGCTCCACTCGTCCTACGCCTTCTACGCGCTGGACGCGTTCGTGGACCAGCCGCTGATGGACCACGTGCGACTGCGCGCGCTCACCGGTCTGCGCTACGAGTCGCACACCGATCCGTCGCAGGACGCGGCGAGCATCCAGCTCTCGTTGCAGGTGCGCTGGGCAGCGAACTGACCGCCGCGTCACCGGCGTCCTGACCGTCCGTGGGCGCGCGAACCGCCCGATCTGAAGCAGGCCAGGTCGCCCGCGGCCCGCCTTTACTTCCCCGGGTCCGCGCGTACACTGCCGGGGTCGCCACCATCGGCCCTTGGGGGTTCGTCCATGTCCGCACGCCGTGTCGCGCTGTTCCTCGTCGTGTTGTTCGGCGTCCTCGGGGGCGCGGTCCTGCTCGCGGTGCTGGCCGTGCGTCGCCCGGCCTCCGCCACGCCCTCGGCGACGGTGCTCGTGTTCGACGTGCCCTCCTCGCTGGAGGAGGCCCAGGCGCCCTCGGGCGGGAGCGTCGTGGATCTGCTCCGCCGCGATCATCCGACGGTGTGGACCCTCGCGCATGGGATCCGCGAGGCGGCGACGGACTCGAGGGTCAAGGCCCTGGTGCTGCACATCGACGAGGTGGACTGGGGCTGGGCCAAGCTCTCCGAGATTCGCGAGGCGGTGCTGGATTTCCGCCGTTCAGGCAAGCCGGTCTATGCCGCGCTCTCCGGCGGAGGCGAGCGCGAGTACCTGCTCGCCACGGCCGCCGGGACGATCGCGAGCCCGCCGCTCGCGATGCTGCAACTCGATGGGCTCACGGCCTCGGCGCTCTTCATGCGCGGCACCCTCGACAAGGTCGACGTCACGCCCCACTTCGCCCAGGCGGGCCGCTACAAGTCGGCGGTCGAGGGCTGGACCCAGGACGGCATGTCACCGCCCGCGCGCGAAGCGATGCAGGGGCTGGTGGACGACCAGTTCGGGATCCTGGTGGACAGCCTGTCGAGCGCCCGCGGCATCCCCGCCGATTCGATCGTCCGCTTGCTCGACCGCGGGCCGTTCGGGTCGCGCGAGGCCATCGCGTGCGGGCTGATCGACACCCTGCTTCACCGCTCCGATCTCGACTCGATGGTCGTCGTCGCCGGCGACGACCATCGGGCGACCCAGTCCCTCGAGCGATACGTCTCGCGCCTCGATGGCGCGCGCGGCGGCCGGCGGATCGCGCTGGTCACGGCGGTCGGGGCGATCGCCGAAGGGCGGAGCCGGAACAGCCCGGGGGAGGGGCAGATCCTCGGCGCCGAGACGCTGATCAAGGCGCTGCGCGACGCGCGCAACCGATCGGCGATCGAGGCCGTGGTGCTCCGCGTCGACAGCCCGGGCGGATCCGCCCAGGCGTCGGATGAGATCTGGCAGGAGGTCAAGCGCTGCGCCGGGCGCAAACCGGTGATCGCGAGCTTCTCGGATCTCGCCGCCTCGGGCGGCTACTACATCGCCGTGCCGGCCGACAGCATCGTCGCCGAGGCCGGGACCCTGACGGGCTCGATCGGCGCGTTCGGCGGGAAGCTCAACCTGCTCGGCCTCTATCGCAAGCTCGGGCTGAACGTGGAGTCGGTCTCGCGCGGCCGTCACGCCCGGATGTTCTCCCCGTTCACGGGCTTCTCCGACGAGGAGTCGCTCCGCTTCCAGGCCCAGATGGACGAAGTCTATCGGGTGTTCCTGAGCCGCGTGTCCGAAGGCCGGCACCGGCCGGTGAGCGAGCTCGATACGATCGCGCAGGGCCGCGTGTGGACGGGTCTGTCCGCGCGCCGCCACGGCCTGGTCGATGCGATCGGCGGGATCCCGACGGCGGTGGCGATGGCGCGCGCACGTGCCGGGATCGACGAGGACGAGTCGGTCACGATCGAGGTCTATCCCCGTGTCGAGCGTTCCTACTTCCAGCGCTTCTTCGCCGAGATGCTGGCCGACGAGGAGGAGCTCACCGGCGTCACGCTACCGCCCGTGGTCCGGGCCTGGCTCGCGGCGGCGGCGTTCCCGACCGGCGTGGCACTCGCGCTCATGCCCTGGAGCATCGAGATCCGCTGACGATCGGGCATGAGCGGTTGCGGCGACCGAGGCGGCGCCCGGCCCGAAACGATCGAGGGCCGGACCCGGTGGGTCCGACCCTCATCGGGGACGCTGCGGCGCCTATTTTTTGGCGGGCTTGAACGTCTTGATGTAGGCGATGACATTCTCGATGTCGGCCGGCTTGAGCTGGCCGCTCTTGCCCCACGCGACCATGCCCGACTTGACCTTGCCGGTGACGATGCAGTCGCGCAGGAAGTCGTCGGTGCGGATGGGGTCGGCCCAGACCTTGGGGTTCTTCCAGTTCGGGGTCGGATTCCCGGTGAGCTTCATGCCGCCGGATCCGTCCACCTTGTGGCAGACGACGCAATTCTTGACGTACAGGGGCTTGCCGAGCGCGGGATTGCCCTTGTTCGGGGCGGCTGAGGCGGTGTTTAGGGCCAAGGGTACGGCGGCGATGGCAGCGACCACCAGGGTGGCGGCCAAGCCGCGCACCAGGGGGAACTTCGTCATCGATCTCTCCTTGTGGGACAGGTCAGGCTCATGGAGCGCATGCAAAACGTGCCGAAAGAGCCTAACGTTGCCACCCGCGCGGGTCAAATCGTCGACGCATTCGTCGTGCGTGGACGCGGCGCACGCCTCGAGTTCTTGACCGAGCTCAGAATCGGGTGTTAGATTTCGGCACTGCATCGGCTTACGCGACATCGTCCGGTGTGCCCGAGGCAGCGCATCCTCAGCCCGGACAGTCCCTCCGGCCGGTCCCCAGAGCAACATCACCGATCCACGCGTGGCGGGGAGGTGCCTCTTGAAGCGGTTCGCTGCCAGCCAGATCCGCAACGTCGCACTGGTCGCACATCACGGCGTCGGCAAGACCTCCCTCGCGGAGGCCATGCTCTACCTGGCGAAGTCGACCAATCGTCTCGGGCGCACGGCCGATGGCACGACGCTGCTCGACTATGCGCCGGATGAGATCCACCGGAAGATGACGATCAGCCTCGGGCTCGCCCAGTTCGAGTGGGCGGGCCACAAGGTGAACCTGCTCGACACGCCCGGCTACCCGGACTTCGTCGGGGACGTCTACAGCGCGCTGCGAGTGGCCGATGCCGCCATCCTCGTGCTGCGGGCGAATGCCGGCGTCGAGGTCGGCACCGAGGTCGTGTGGGAGGTCCTGCGTCAGGAGAAGACGCCCACGCTGCTCGCGGTGAACATGATGGACAAGGATCATGCCGACTTCGCGAGCGCGGTCAAATCGGCGCACGACCGGCTGGGGCTCAACGCGATCCCGACGCAGCTGCCGATCGGCGAGGCCGACGCCTTCCGCGGCATCGTGGACCTGGTCGAGGGCAAGGCGTTCGTCTTCTCCGGCCGGGGGATGGAGGAGAAGAGCAGCGAGGCGCCGATCCCGGCCGAGATGAAGGACGCGGTCACCGCCGCGCGGGCCCACCTGATGGAGGAGGCCGCGACCGGGGACGAGACCCTCATGAACAAGTTCCTCGAGACCGGCGAGCTGACCGCGGCCGAGATCCGCAGGGGCCTGTGCGAGCGCGTCGTCCAGGGCGACCTGGCGCCGGTCTTCTGCTGCTCGGCCTATCACAATCAGGGCGTCAAGGAAGTGCTCGACGAGGTGGTGGACATCCTGCCCTCGCCGCTCGACGTGAAGCCGGCCCGGGGCAAGTCGCCGGCGGGCGACGGGGAGATCGTGTGCCCCCCGGAAGCGGGCCAGCCCGCCTCGGCGATGGTCTTCAAGACCCTATCCGAGCAGCATCTGGGCGACCTCTCGCTGGTGCGCATCTACTCGGGGCATCTCGAGGCGGGCAAGGAGCTCGTCAATACGACGCGCCACCGGCCCGAGAAGCTGAGCACGCTCTACCACCTGGTCGGCAAGGAGCGCCTCGAGTGCTCGGGCGCGGAGGCGGGTGACATCGTGGCGGCGGTCAAGCTCAAGGAGACCCACACCGGCGACACGCTGGCCGAGAAGAGCCGCCCGGTCATCCTCGCGCCCCCCGATTTCCCGGAGCCGGTCACTGCCGAGTGCGTCCACGCGAAGAACAAGGGCGACGAGGAGAAGCTGGCTCAAGGGCTCACGCGGCTCCACGAGGAGGACCCGACCTTCCGCAAGCACGTCGAGTCCAGCACCAAGGAGATGCTGATCTCCGGCATGGGCGACCTTCAGCTCGAAGTCATGGTCGACCGGCTGCGCAAGCGCTATGGCGTCGAGGTCCTCCTCACCCGTCCCCGCGTGCCCTATCGCGAGACCATCAGGGGCAAGGCGCAGGACGAGTACCGCCACAAGAAGCAGACCGGTGGGCGGGGGCAGTTCGGCGAGGTCCACCTGCGTCTCGAGCCGCTCAAGCGCGGCGAGGGTTTCAAGTTCCTCGACGAGGTCAAGGGCGGTGTCGTGCCGAACCAGTTCATCCCCGCGGTCGAGAAGGGGATCATCGCGGGCATGGAGCGCGGGCCACTGGCGGGCTATCCGGTCGTGGACGTGCAGGTGGCGCTGTTCTTCGGCAAGTACCACGACGTGGACTCCTCGGAGATGGCGTTCAAGATCGCGGCCGAGACCTGCTTCCATTCGGGCATGCTCAAGGCCAACCCGGTGATGCTGGAGCCGATCGACGAGATCCAGGTGCGCATCCCGGAGGAGTTCCTGGGCGACGTCATGGGGGACCTGTCGTCCCGCCGCGGGCGCATCCTGGGCACGGAGTCCGAGGGCCGTCACCAGATCATCAAGGCCATGGTGCCCGGTTCCGAGCTCTACAAGTACGCCGCGCACCTGCGCTCGATCACCCAGGGACGCGGCATGCACGGCGCCAAGGTGTCCCATTACGAGGAGGTGCCGCGGGAGATCACCGACAAGGTGATCGCCGCCGCGCGGGCCGAAAAGGAGGCGAACGCGCACGCCTGATCGGCGTGACGCGTCCTACGACCCATGTCCGGCCATTCCAAATGGGCGACGATCAAGCGCAAGAAGGCCGCCACCGACCAGGCTCGCGGCAAGTTGTTCTCCAATTACATCAAGGATATCACCAGCGCCGCCCGTTCGGGCGGCGGTGACCTCGAGTCCAATCCGCGCCTGCGCACCGCGATCGCGGCGGCCAAGTCCGTGAACATGCCGGCGAACAACATCGAGCGGGCGGTCAAGCGGGGCACGGGCGAGATCGAAGGCGCGAACTACGAGGAGACCCAGTACGAGGGCTACGGACCGGGCGGGGTGGCGCTCCTCGTGGAGATCGCGACGGACAACCGCAACCGGACCGCCGGGGACATCCGCCACATCTTCACCAAGAACGGCGGGGCCATGGGCGAGGCGGGCAGCGTCTCCTATCTGTTCAAGCCGCGCGGCGTCATTGTCATCGACAAGGGGGTCGTGGCCGAGGATGCGCTGATGGAGATCGCCCTCGACGCCGGCGCCGACGACGTGGCGATCGAGGGGGAATCGTTCGAGGTGCTCACGCCGCCCGCGGCGTTCGAGGCGGTCAGGGCGGCGATCGCGGCGAAGAACATCGCCATGGTGAGCGCCGAGACCACCAAGCTCTCATCGCTCCAGGTGCCGGTCGACGAGAAACACGCCGAGGCGGTGGTGCGGCTGGTGGACGCGCTCGAGGATCACGACGATGTCCTCAAGGTGTACTCCAACTTCAGCGCCTCCGACGACGTGCTGGCCAAGCTGTCCCGCTAGCGCGTAGCCCGCCCCGCCATGCGCGTCCTGGGATTGGACCCCGGCAGCCGACGGACCGGCTACGGTCTCGTGGAGAAGCTCGGCAATCGCTTTTCCTGCTGTGCCCACGGGACCATCGCCCCGGCGGCCCGGCTGGATCTGCCCCATCGGCTGCACGAGATCGCCGCGCGCGCCGGCGCCCTGATGGAGAGTGAGCGCCCGGACGTCGTGGTCATCGAGGAGGCGTTCTTCCACGAGAGCGCCCGCTCCGCCCTGGTGCTCGGGCACGTGCGTGGCGCCCTGCTGGTGGCCGCCGTGCAGCGCGGGCTCGCGGTGGCGGAGTACAGCCCGCGCGAGATCAAGATGAGCGTCACCGGCTCGGGTGCGGCGGCCAAGGATCAGGTCTCGTTCATGGTCCGACGGCTGCTCAACCTGCGCGGCGCCCTCACCGTGGACGCCTCGGACGCGCTGGCGACCGCCCTGTGTCATCTCCAGCGCGCGAAGCTCTCGGCCCCGGCGCGGGCCGCCTCGGCGGCCGCCCAGCGGCTCGAGGCCCTGCTTGCCGGCCGGAGCGCACCCCCGGGGGCTCGATGATCGCTTCCCTGCGCGGCACCCTCGCCGGGAAGGAAACCGGGCACTGCGTCGTCGAGGCGGGGGGTGTCGGCTACCTGGTCCAGGTCTCGACGCACACGGCGGCAGCACTGCCGGCACTCGACGCCTCGGTCTTCCTGCACACCCACCAGGTGGTGCGCGAGGACGCCCTGATGCTGTTCGGCTTCGCCGAGCTCGAGGAGCGGCGGCTGTTCGAGCTGCTCATCACGGTGAGCGGCATCGGCCCAAAGGTCGCCCTCGCCGCACTCTCGGGCATGAAGCCCGGGGCGCTCGCCCGGGCGATCCGTGACGAGAACATCGCCGGCCTGGTGGCGATCCCGGGGGTGGGGCGCAAGACCGCCGAGCGCCTGGTCGTCGAGCTGCGCGACAAGCTCGGGATCATCGGCGCCGCGGCCGGGACCGGGACCGCCGCCCCGGCCGTGTCGACGCCGGGCGTGCTCCCGCGCGCCGAGCGCTACGAAGACGCCGTCGCGGCGCTGGTGCATCTGGGCTACAGTGCGTCACAGGCGCAGGAGACCGTCCGCAGGGTGGCCGAGGCCGGGGAGACACTCTCGCTCGAGGACCTCGTGCGCCAGTCTCTGAAGCGGCTCGGCAGGGCGGCTACGGCATCGCGCTAAGGAGAGCACGTGAAGGCAACGAGAAAGGGCGGGGACCAGGTCGTGCGACACGAGCACGCCAACCGGATGACGGACCCGGCGCCGTTCCCCGAGGATCTCAAGGAAGAGAATCAGCTCCGGCCGCCGACGCTGGCCGAGTTCGTCGGGCAGCCGGCGCTTCGCGAACAGCTCGAGATCTTCCTCGGGGCCGCGAAACGCCGCGGCGAGGCCATGGACCACGTCCTGTTCCACGGTCCGCCCGGGCTCGGGAAGACCACGCTGGCCGCCATCGTCGCACACGAGCTCGGGGTCGAGATCACTCGTACGTCCGGCCCGGTCATCGAGAAGGCGGGCGACCTCGCCGGGCTTCTGACCAATCTCGGCCCGCGCGGGATCCTGTTCGTGGACGAGATCCACCGCCTGAGCCCGGTGGTCGAGGAGTATCTCTATCCCGCGCTCGAGGACTTCACGGTCGACATCCTCCTCGACCGCGGTCCCAGCGCCCGCACGCTCAAGCTCAACCTCGAGCGTTTCACCCTGGTCGGCGCCACGACCCGCTCGGGGCTGCTCTCGTCGCCGCTGCGCTCGCGCTTCGGGGTGACGCTGCGGCTGGACTATTACGGGGCCGCGGACCTGGCGGGGATCGTGCGGCGTTCGGCCGGGATCCTGGCGGTCGAGATCAGCCCGGACGCCGCGGTCGAGATCGCGGGCCGCGCGCGCGGCACGCCGCGGGTCGCCAACCGGTTGCTGCGCCGGGTTCGGGACTTCGCACTCATCAAGGCCGACGGGACGATCTCGCTCAAGGTCACGCGCGAGGCGCTGCGCCTGCTCGAGGTGGACGAGCGCGGCCTGGATGAGATGGACCGGCGCATGCTCGAGGCGCTTATCCAGCGCTACGACGGCGGCCCCGTGGGGCTCCAATCGCTGGCGGTGGTGCTGGGCGAGGACTCCGGCACGCTCGAGGACGTGTACGAACCGTTCCTGGTGCAGGAGGGGTTCATCCGCCGCACCGCCCGCGG